>JACREZ010000002.1 GCA_016212665.1 Ignavibacteriota bacterium | reverse complement strand
TGAGAAAATCAGGTCAGAAGTTCCCAAGAACAGGCGTGAAGTAGGGAAGATTAGGTCTGAAGTTCCCAAGAACAGGCGTGAAGTAGGGAAGATTAGGTCTGAAGTTCCCAAGAACAGGCGTGAAGTAGGGAAGATTAGGTCTGAAGTTCCCAAGAACAGGCGTGAAGTAGGGAAAAACAGGTCTAATGTTCTCCAAAATATCTTTGGATTTCACGGTTCCTACTTTGGCACGAAGAGTCAAGTCACGGATTGGTACAGAACCAAAGGTAAACTGTGAGAATCCGTGTCATCATTTGTGGCAATTCGTGGTGAATTACAAAATGAGCCTCACTCCGCCATTGATCACTCTTCCTTCAAGCGGCGCATAGATGGGGAGAGTTCTGAATGTTGAGAGTTGGTCACCATCAATGATTGGTTCGAAGCGTGTTTGTCGCGTGTCGAAAATGTTTTCAAAATTCACAAAGAGGCGAACAATGCCGAACCCTTTTTCTGCAATCAAACCGGTAATCCAATAACTTGGTGAATAATCCCGCCACGGGTTTCTTTCCAATCGTTGAGTTCCGGTCCAATAATTTTCCAATCCTATTTTAAATTTCTGATGATGATTTTCATAAAAGAGAATCGCTCCGAAAGAATGTCGCGGATTGAGAGCGAGTTCATAGATTCTATTCCTGTCGTTCTGCGTTGCAAACGTGTAGGTGTAACCGAGCGAGAGTTTGAAATCTTCATACGCAAGTTTCAGGGAAAGTTCTCCGCCGCGTGAGAATGTCCGGTCGTCTGCGTTGCGAAGGTAAAGGATATTCTGTGCAAGCGAATCGTCATCGGCAATGAGTGCACGGTCTATGTTTGTCAGATAGAGAGCGGCGTTCGTTGTTACTCCGACCTCGCCGATAAGTGTTTTCCAGTTTACATCAAACGACAAACTTTGTGAACCTTCTGCGGATAAATTGCCGGTTGTTTTAATGTTTTGATACCGTGTTTCCTCAATCTCTTCAACAAAGATAGTGGGCGCTTTGAATCCTGTACCGATTCCAAGTCGCATAGTAAGTGAAGAAGAGGGACGAACCATGGCAGAAATTTTCGGAGTGATGAACGTCCCGAATTCATTGTGAGCATCGAGACGACCGCTTAATAAGATGGTCGTAATCTCTGTCAAAGCAAGTTCATCCTGAACAAAGAGACCGAAACTGTTGTAGCGATAATCAAGAGGAAGTGAATGTGTCGTTGTTCTGTCTGTCAGGATATCGGAGGTAAACGCCGCGCCAAGAACAAGAGTTTGCTTTTCGTAATCAACGGTATATTGCAACTCCGAGTAGAATAATGATTGTGTTGCATTGAATGGCAACGTGCCGAATACTGCATCCCGTTTCAATTGTGCGGTTGCAAATTTGAACAACAGCGCTTTATCGGGTGAAGGTTCGTATTTCGTACTTCCCGCAACATCCGTTCTGTTCGTATTGATAGTTTCGACATAGAGCGGATTGGTGAGAGGTTGCGATGTAAAGCCGAGTATTCCCCCTGTCCGTTCTTCTTCCATATATCCGAACGAAACGATTGCGGAGAGTTGTTCAGAAAAATTATAGGTAAGTTTTGGAGTCACTAAGAAGCGTTTAAATTCGGGAACATCAGCAAACATATCGTCGTCAACAAGAGCATGGTCTTGTGTGTTTCTGCTTACGAGAATTGTTGTGCCAATATCTCCGTGTTGTTTGGAATAAAATGTTGCAACGTCAAATCCGTTTTGCGTAGTAGCATTGACAAGCGCCTGAAATTCCTCTTCGGGTTGCGGTACTTTTGTAATGAAATTAACAACGCCGGAAATTGCATCCGTACCGTACAGTGCAGAAGTCGCCCCTTTAACGACTTCCACTTGTCGAAGATTGAGAGGAGGAAGTTGCGTGAGACTGAAACCGGAAGAGAGTCCGCCGAAGTTTGGAATACCATCGGTCAGCAATTGTGTGTATCGTCCCGCAAGTCCCTGAATGCGGAGATTTGCTGAGTTACTTGTTGCCGAGGTTGTTTGCACTCTCATTCCTGTTGATTCGTTCAGTAACATGGCAACGTTGGAAGGAGTCATCAATAATTTTTCCTCAACTTCTTCCTGCGGAATTGCTTCAACCCGAACCGGAACATCATCAATCGCCCGAACCGTTCGTGTTGCAGTGACAATGAATTCTTCTTCTTCGAGATGTTCTTCTTCGAGTTCAATCATGAAAAAGAGTGAATCATGTTCTGCTGTGTTGATTTCCGTTTCAAACTCTTCGTAGCCGATGATGGAAACATTCAGTAATAAAATTGAATCCTTCGGAATTGAAAACGAAAACTCGCCTTCCTCGTTCGTTGAAGAACCGAGCGTTGTACCTTTCAGCGTAACAGATGCGCCGGTCAGAGGTTCGAATGAATCAGCATCACGGACAACTCCTTTGAGTGGAATTGTCTGCGATTGAAGCGAGAGTGAGAAGAGAACAGTAAAGAAAAAGAATAGTACAGTAAGTTGAAGTTTCATTAGTTATGATGTTTACATTAAGAATGGATGCTCGAAAGAAAGATAGAAAAACAATCCGACATTTGTCATCTCTTCGGAAATTCTGATTGGAACGGCGATGCCCGGAACGCATTGCAGTGAGTTCGTATCAATCGCATACCGGAAGCCGGGGCTGATGATGAGTTCGTTTTCATAAACTACATCTCCGTTTGTGTCAAAGTTTGCATTGATGTTATCTGCAACTTCCAGCATGAAATTGTATTTCTCATCTGCAAGGTAGATGAGACTTGCGCCGATGTTGTAAGAGAACAAAGCTCTTTGAGCCGTTGCTTGACCTCCATCATGGGTTGTGTACCCATGGATTATTGCATTTGGCAACCACGTCATCCCTGCATTTATATGCGTTATGAAGTCGTTGCTCATTCTTTTGCTTATAGGAAGATTAAACTGAATTCCCCAATCACCCGGGTCGTAGTCCCTTCCAAGTGACGATGGAAACATGAATGATAATCGAGGAGCCGTTGTTATTTCGTCTTCATGAGTAGTAAGTTGATAACGATAGTTTAACAAGATGTCACCCGGTTCTTCAATCGAGCGTGATTCTAAACTGTACGGAATCGTGTAACTAAATTGATGGGTTTGGTTGACAACCCACCATTCCTGAGTGAAGGTAAAAACAAATTCCTCTTCGGGAGATGTAAAATATGTTGAATTAAAAATATGTTGTACAACTCCATCTTCCTGATTGTAAGCTTCTTCAATGAAGAACGAGTTGTCTTCGATTGCATCCGAGAACTGTGTTTCTGTTTCCTGACTGAAACAAAGTATGTTTGAAAGAATAATGAGAACAAGTATTGGGTATTTTTTCATAAGCCATTATCTGAATGTTAATTTAACATTATTTCTTTGGTTGAATTACATCGTACACATTCGGTGCATTGGGATTTGATTTTCCGCCACCAATCCACTCGCCTGCTTCAGAACTGACAGAACGAAACTCTCCTATGCCCGCGCCGCCGTGGTCATCCTGACAGCCGACGAGAACGGTGTATTGCCATTGCTCGCTTGCTTTACCAATTTGTTCAATCGGTAACGAGAACTCTATTGTCTTTGTCAAAACATTTCCGAGCGGATTCTTTTCATCCCCCGCCACAGGGATATGTTCAGCAATGATTTTCCCTTTTGAATCAACCAAACGAATTCCCCCGCCAACAAAAATTATTTGCTCGAAGGCATTTCTGTTTTCCAAAACATAATTTGAATTCATTCCGACAACCGTTTGACCGGAGTTAAGTTTGTTATCTTTATCAATTGCGATTGCAACGTAGGTCAATTGAAATCCATACTCAGGATGCCAACCCGGATTGGAAAGAATGGCAAACTGCAATTTGAAGAAAACATTTTTCTCGTCTGTGCTGACAGTGAAGCGCGTAATATCCAAACTTTTTGCCTGCAAATATGGAGTTTGCGGATAAATGAAACCGCTCGTGCCGGTATCATCGCCTTCGGGGTCGCTGGCATCAAACAGTATGTTTGCTTGATTTGATTCTCGCTTGATGTCTGAATTCCTCAACATCGTGTGTGTTGGACCTTTCAGTGAGGAAAGGTCAGATTTCACTTGCGGCGTTGCAAGTTTAATTTCTGTAAACCGAATCGGTGGTAATGCCGGAATCGCACCGCTCTGATTGATTCGTTTCTGATTGAGTGTTACCAATCGTTCATCTATGGAAAATACAGTTCGCTTATTTGCCGGAGCGGTGAAGCGATAAATCGGCAGAGAAAGAGTTTCCGGAGTTGCGTCGAGAACGAGGTCGTGAGGAACGATAAATTCAATTTGTAGCGGCGTAGCATCGGGTGGCGAAGTAAGGGCAAGTTCAAATTGCGTTTTTGTTTTCTTATATTCGACCACAATTTGCTGATTGCCGATTGTTACTTTGAATTCTGCTTTTGAAAGAGCAAGCGGAAGTCGTGGAGCAAAAAGGATTCGCGGATTCTTCGACAAATAAGAAATATTATCTGATGTTTTGAAGTAATTTGTATTGACATACACGCCGAGATACGATTGGTAACAATTCCGAATGAACTCTGCCAAACTCCACGCTTGAGAATATGTTCCCGAATTTCTCGGTTCAATTTCGTCCGGGCGCGCCGCCGCATCCATCAGTTCAGGAATTGTACCGATTGCATTTCGTTCGATGAGATTCTTTGCCATGGTTGATGTTACATCGAACGCGAGGTTCGAGAGACCAAACTCGGTTGCCAAATCAATCCACGCACCGGCAAGCCACGTCCACACAATGCCGTTGTGGTAAGCGGCATCGGGAACGTAGTTCGGTTCGTAGTGATGGAACGGATGGAAGTTTTCATCGTCGGGAGAAAGTGAAGCAATACCATGTTGAAAAACAAGATTTTCTGTTATCGTTCGGAACGGTTTGACAAAATTATTCTTTTCAGGAAACATCGAATACGTAAACAACGCATTCGGTCGGAGTTGCTTATCCGGTTTATGGTTTGGTTTCAGATGGTCGTAAATCATCCCGCTCGATGAATCATAAAAATATTTGATAAAGTTTGTCTGCAATTTTGTGGCAAACTTTCCCCACTTCAGCATTGAAGAATCATCTTTCATGAATTCGGCAAGGCGAAAACCGACATTGAGTTGTTTATACCAAAGCGCCTGAATATCGTTTGCACGATTTCCGCGCGGGCTCCACGCACCGTCCGGTCCGACTGCATCCATCCACGTTTCTGCTTCTCCATGTGTAAGAAAATTCATGGAGTCGGTATGATACTTTATTGTTCCTTCGATGGAACGCTTGACGACCGGATACATCTCACGAAGGAATTCTGCATCGAGCGAGTATTTGAAATAATCATACAATGACATTACAAATCTTGGAGTCCCATCAGCCGTGTTGTACGCAATCGAATTTGTCGTAACAAGATTGGGAATACGTCCGTAGTTTGCACTACTCTTGTTTGTATCTTGCCACGCGGCGAACGATTTTAAAATTTCTTTTGCATCAGAAAAATTTCCGTTAACAAGTGTTGCACCGGGAAGCGTGATGTATGTATCTCGTCCCCAATAATTATCAAACCACGGTAAGCCGGCGAATATTCCTTTCTTTACTTGATTCATGATGAGCGCATCGAGAGAAAGTTTTGCCCATTGCATTGCAATTTCAAACCGTTTGTTTGATGTTTGAATGAATGACTCATTCAGGAGAGTTTCCATCCGCTCTTTTCTTGATGAGATTCTTTCAGAATAATTTTTCAATACGCTATGAGCAAGTTGAACGGTTTGTTCTTTTGTATCACCCGCGACGAAAACGATTATTGATTTTTGATTTGAGATAACAGTTTTTATTCCCATCGGTGAGAATGATTGCTGAGCAATTTCGCTTTGATTCATTAAGCCCGGATTAGCAGTTGCAACACCAAGCCACACCGGAAAGTTTCCTTTTTCTGTTCGTGTAAGTTGCCGTTTGCGGGCGATGAGAAGGACGTTGTGCTCGAAACTTGCTTCGCATTGTTCGAGAGTGAGAAAATCACTGAAGAAAGGACGAACCAAAAGTTCATCACCATTGATTTGTTCGAGTTCAATAACAAGAGCGTCAACGGAATCGAGTAACGTAACAGTTTCTTTCACCCCGTTCGGATACGTTCTGACAAGTTGATGAGGTCTCACTAAAGCGCTTGCCTCTGATTTTAAAAGCGGAGAATCATCAATCATCAAACGATAATCATCCAATATTTCATTCGACATAATACGCCAACCCTGCCACGCGGAGCGATGATTGCCATTCGTTTCTGTATAAAACACGCCCGCTTGTTTGTTCGTGTAAGCGACCTCGCGGGAACTCCCGGCTTCAACTCCGATGGATAATTCTTCTAACGAAATCTGTTGTTGACCTTGAACGTCATGAAAAAAAATCGGGATAAAGTTGAGTGTGAGAGCAAGTAAACAATAGAATATTCTGGACTTCATTAATTGTCGAAAATAATTTGAGGTGTAAACATAACAAAATTCCGTCTGTCATTCAATAGAAAAATTGGAACGCAGACGCGACTCTCGTGTGTTCATTTTCTGATTCTTGTAAATCACTCAATTATTCCATAAATTTTGACCACTTTTTGAAAGGTTGGATACATTAGATACTTATGAATACGCTTAAAACAGTCTTTTTAATGACACTCATGACCGTTTTGGTTCTTCTCATCGGCTCAATGTTGGGCGGAGAGCAAGGACTCATTATGGCTTTTGGAATTTCTCTGTTAATGAACTTCGTTTCGTATTGGTTTTCAGATAAAATTGTTTTGATGATGTACCGGGCGAAACAAGTAACGGAGGCAGACGCGCCAAAACTTTATTCGATGGTGCAACGGGTTGCATCGCAAGCACAATTACCTATGCCGAAAGTGTATATCATTCCTGAAGATTCACCCAACGCATTCGCAACCGGACGTAATCCCGAACATGCCGCAGTTGCCGCAACCGAAGGAATACTTCGCATGCTAAGCGATGATGAATTGGAAGGAGTTATCGCACACGAATTTGCACACATCAAACACAGAGATATTTTAACCGGAACCATAGTCGCAACAATGGTTGGCGCAATAACGATGCTTGCCCGCATGGCTGGCTTTGCCATGATGTTCGGCGGCGGGAGACGAGATGATAGGGAAGGTGGTAGCGGTTTAGGTGAATTGGCATTATTGATTTTAGCGCCGATTGGCGCAGTCTTAATTCAAATGGCGATTTCACGTTCACGCGAGTTTGCCGCAGATGAAGGCGCGGCAAGAATTACCGGCAGACCTCTTTCATTAGCAAATGCTTTGCAGAAATTAGAGCGCGGCGCTGACCGAATTCCGATTGAAACTCAGCAACCGGCTACCGCCCACATGTTCATCGTCAATCCGTTGCGTGGCGGCGGTGTTTTCAAATTGTTTATGACTCATCCACCGATGGAAGAACGGATTGCACGCTTACAGCAATTCGCTATGGGTGGAATATAATTTCATCGTACGTTCTTTAATCATCATTTAGTTTATGCCGAATACAAATTCTTCTCCTACGGTCGGGTTCATCGAGAAAGATAACCCGTTCGAATCCATGATGCATCGGTTTGATGTTGCCGCCGAAATTCTTCAACTTGACCCGGGAATTTACAATTACTTGAAAACTCCGGTGAAGCAAGTCATTGTTTCAATTCCAATCCAAATGGATGATGGTCGCATTGAAATCTTCGATGGCTACCGTGTGATTCATAATGATATCCTCGGACCATCGAAAGGTGGAATTCGCTACTCGCCTGATGTCACGATTGATGAAGTGAAAGCACTCGCCGCGTGGATGACATGGAAATGTGCGGTGATGAATATTCCTTTTGGCGGCGCGAAAGGCGCGGTGAAATGCGACCCGAATAAATTGACAAAGGTTGAGTTGGAAAAAATTACCCGTCGTTACACGGCGAACATGCTCGACGTGTTCGGTCCCGACCGCGACATTCCCGCTCCCGATATGAATACGAACGAGCAAATAATGGCGTGGATTATGGACACCTACAGTATGCACATGAAGAGAACAGAGACTGCTGTCGTGACAGGGAAACCACTCATTCTTGGCGGTTCACTTGGACGACGAGAAGCAACAGGTCGCGGTTGTATGATGGTGACACTTTCTGCTATGGAAAAAATAGGATTGAAGCCAAAAGACTGTACCGTTGTCGTTCAGGGATTCGGGAATGTTGGTTCTGTTACTGCTCAACTGCTTTCAGAGCATGGCTGTAAGATTATTGGAATTTCAGATGTAACAGGTGGATATTTCAATGCGAACGGCATCAGTATTTCTGATGCGCTTGATTGGGTTGCGAAGAATAAAACATTGGAAGGATTCACCGGCGGCGATAAAATCACTCAGGAACAATTGCTTGAACTACAATGCGATGTGTTGGTTCCTGCCGCAAAGGAAGAACAAATCACAGCTCAGAACGCTCCCAATATAAAGGCAAAAATAATTTGTGAAGGAGCGAATGGTCCGACTGTTGCCGCCGCAGACCCGATATTGAGAGACAAGGGAATTGTTGTTATCCCTGATATTCTTGCCAACGCAGGTGGTGTGACGGTCTCCTATTTTGAGTGGGTACAAGACCGTATCGGTTATTTCTGGACGCTTGACCGTGTGAACCGTCGGCTTGAAAGGATGATGAAACAATCGTTCGATGCAGTATATGAAACTGCACGCAAGCATCAAGTGACGTTACGAATTTCTGCCTACATTATGGCGATTGATAAAGTTGCAAAGACATTGAAAGTGCGAGGCATTTACGCCTGACGAAGATTCATATCCGGCAAACACGTTGCGTCAAACATTCCGTGTTTTCATTTTCCTTTTGATGTTACCGTTTTCGGTTGCACTTTCTCGCGGGATGCAATCAGGCGATACCAGCAAATCGAACATGGAACTCTTCCGGCTCGGAATTTCAACTTTGACCGATTCAATCCTTCAGTCTTTGCCTTCTGGTAAATCAAACTCGATTGTGCTTTCATTTCAAAGTGAAGATGAACTTTTATTTGTTCGTCAAGCGGTTGTTTTGGAGTTGCAAGCGAAGGGAGTTCAAGTCTTTCTGGATTCATCAGACATGAGCCAAACAGCGGTTGAACTACAAATTATTTCTCCCGATTTGAAGGTGAAGTATGATGATTCGTTTCGAAGTGGATTTCTTGGAGAGACAAAAGCACGGCGAACGATTTCTCTTTCGTTTCCATTTCTCATTAAAGAATCTCAAACAAATAAAGTGTTGGCAAGCAGTACGTTACCTTACAGTTATTCTGATACGGTTTCAGTTTCAATGATTCCGATGCTTGAGCAGGAGGGAATTCCAAGTACACACGCGCCCCTGCCGGAAGGAAGTTTTTTCGACAAACTGCTTGAACCGTTTATCATCATAGGTGCAACTGGAATTGCAGTCTATTTATTTTTTCACGTTCGTAGTTGAGTTAAAATTTCATGACAAAAATAATTTATGTGTTTATTTTTTTGATTTCCATTTTCTTCCTCGGCTGTTCGTCGTCTGATTTGACAAAGAACATGACTGCTGAGGAACGGTTTGAAATCGGGAAACAACTGTTTGATGAAGAAGACTATTTCGAAGCAAAGAAGGAATTTGAGTTGATTAAACTTCAGTTTCCGGGAAGTTCCGTTACCGATGATGCGCAGTATTATCTTGCTGAATGTTTTTTCATGCGGGAAGAGTATTTACTCGCCGCCGAGGAATACAAATCCATCAAACGAACGTTGCAGGGAAGTCCCTACTTACCTCTTGCGCAGTACAAAATTGCAATGAGTTATTACAATCTCGCACCGGTTTCTTATTTGGATCAGGAATACACACTCAAAGCGATTGATGCATTTCAAACATTCATCGAATATTATCCAAGCAACGAGTTAGTGGCAGAGGCATCGGGCAAGATAAAAGAATTGAATATCCGTCTCGCGCAGAAAGATTTTGATTCTGCGGAAATGTACATGCAACTCGGTTATTACCGGGCGGCGGCATATTATTTCAATAGCGTCGTGGAAAAATTTCATGACACTCCGGTTGCAGAACCGGGGCATTTAGGATTGGTGAAAGCATTGGTTGGCCGGAAAAAGTTTGACGAAGCAAAAAAAGAAGTCGGCAAATTTTTAGAAAAATATCCACATTCAAAATTCAAGAGCGATGCAGAGTCCTTGCAGAAAGAAATTGAAGACAAACTGAAATCGCAATCCTCCGCGTTGTTTCAACACACGAATTCACAAACAAGCAAATAAAAGGGTTTCACATGCACGGGGCAAATCAAACAAAAAAGAAAAAGCGATTTGTGAAAGATTCCCAAGTCGAGATGACGCAATTAGTCCTTCCTAACGATACCAACACACTTGGAAATCTTCTTGGCGGAAGATTGATGGAGTGGATGGACATCGCCGCGGCTATTTCTGCACAGCGTCACTCCAACAGGGTGTGTGTTACTGCCGCGGTTGATAACTTAGTATTTCATCAACCGATAAAACTTGGAGAAGTTGTTGTGTTGCGGGCGTCGGTCAATCGAGTGTTTGGAACTTCGATGGAAGTCGGTGTACATGTTACGACGGAGAATTTACTTGCGGGGGAGAAAAAAATCTCCAACACTGCGTACCTTACATTTGTCGCAGTAGATGGGACCGGCAAACCAATTCAAATAGAACCGGTGATTCCGCAGACGAAAGAAGAGCGTCGTCGCTATCGGGACGCGCTCGAACGACGAATGATTCGCCTTCAACAATCGGAAACAGCGAAACGTTAGTTTTTCTCTTGTTTCAATTTATCCACATCCCTTTTTTGAAACGTGTTCAGGTTGTTTCGGTAACACTGACCCTTCAATTCATTCTTACCGCCACCGTCTATTCCCAATTCCAAAAAACGACGTTCGGAGCGATTTCAGAAATTCGAGCGATAAAAAATCCGCTCGGCTTATTCAAGGGTGATTTTAATGGCGATGGGATGACAGACCTCGCCACCTACAATCGAACACAATTATTGTTTCAAATACAATCAAGCGATTCTTCCGGGTGGAAGGCAAGCAGACAAATGACGGAGGGAGGAAACGTCACGAAAATCTTCTCCGCTCAATGTAACTCAGATAGAATGTCAGACCTGATTGTCGTTGACGGGAAGTCATCACAAATCAGAATTCATCTTGCGAAGAAGGAGATGGAGTTCTATGTTCGCACGACGCTCCGGTTCAAGGATGAAGTTCCTGAAGTTCTGACAGCAGACATCAACAAAGATTCAAAAACAGATTTACTCTTGTTTGGAAAACGTGAAAGCGGTTTGACTGTCTATCTCGGTGGCGGAACAGGTGGATTTGCAAAATCAATGACCCTCTTCCCCGAACATAGTTTCAGTTCCGTTTGTATTTCGGATATGAATGACGATGGTGTTCAGGATATTATTGCATCGGATTGGTTGGAGAACCTCGTTTGTGTGTATCGCGGTTACGGCAGAATGAAATTCGGTGACCCGACAGTTCTTCGGTTAGATGCTGAGCCAACCATTGTCAAAGCCGCGTACCTTGATGCAGACTCAACGAAAGATATTGTTGTTGCCTTTGCACATTCAAATGACTTGTCTGTTTTTATCGGAGATGGTGCAGGGGATTTTACTTCAGAGTTTACACTCCATTCTCAGTCAACGAGTGACCAATTATTTCTCGATGACACTAATTCGGACGACCACATGGACATTCTTTCTTTCAATCAACATCAGAAAGCATGTACTATTTGGTTGATGAATGAAAGCGGCTCGTTTGATGAATCTGCTCAGTTATCATGCGGAAGAAATCCTGTTGAAATATTGCTCTTTTCACATCAACGAACTGATACATCAAATATCGCGGTTGTTGATAGTGAAGGTTCGACGATACGACTGATGTGGAACGCGCAAGTAGCGAGACCGGTAGCGGTTGAAATGCTATACGCTCTTTCACCTGAACCGAGCGGCATCATCGCAACGGATTTGAACGGCGATACATTTCCTGAAGTTGTTGTTGTCAATAAACAAGCAAAAACATTTTCCTTTTTGATGAACAACGGTGATGGCTCATTGTTCGGGCAACGCTCACTGTCAATTCCAATTCATGCGACCAAACTGAATTACAACTCGAAGAACGGACAAGGGGGAATTTTGATTGCCTCGAATAGAGAGGAAGATAAACTTTCTATAACAGAATTTACCGGCTCGTTAGAAAATCAAACAACATACACATTACCGATTCAACGCGGTTCTCAAATCCTTTCCCGGTATGTAGATAAACAAACAAAACAATTGCATTTCTTCGTTCTTGAACGGGATACGGAAACAAAACAATTTTCCATTATTAAGTTCTCTCAGATTGCGCCGACAAAATATGTCGAGCAAAATATCATCTCGCGTTTTGAACCCTCGCTTATTGCCGCGGCAATGAATGATTTCGACAAGGACGGGGACAACGATATCGCGTTTCTCGGTCAGAAGTCTTCCGGCAGAACACTGGAGTTGCGTCGAATCATAAGAAGTGAAACGACAAACGTTGTTCAACCGTTTCTTGATTTTACAATTGACAAAAGAGAAACTCCACCGACGTTGATGTGGAGCGCAGATGTTACGGGCGACGGCTATCCCGACTTGATTATGAATTTTCAAAAGCCGGAAAACTCGCTTGTAGTTTCGGTAAACGGTACTAATGGAATTTTTCTCCAACCGAAATTTCAATCTCGATTTCCCGTTAGTGTTTCCTCGCGCGACCAATTACGGGTGTTTGATGTGAACAACGATGGCAGGATGGACATTGTTGTGAATAACAGTCTCACCAAAGAAATTCAGGTGTATTGGGGAGCTGGGAACGGGCAGTTTCCGAACGTGAACAGATTAATCAGTGCAGAAGGAATCGGCGGATTCACAGTTGCAGATATTAATGCAGATGGTATCCAGGAATTAATAGTGACAGACAGTATGAATGGCTGGCTGAAAGTGATTTCGTTACGATGAAAAAAAGAATCTCCATATCAATATTCTTATTGATTATTCCATTGGTGTATACTTTCTCTGCCGGGAGGGAAAGAACATTATCTTCGTATGCAGAATTGAGAAGCGCGATTTTACAGGTAACGACAAACAACAATCAACAAAATGTATCGCCCGAATCACCGTCGGAAAAGTGCGGACTCTGGTTGTCCTTTGAGATGCAACGGTTGATGCCCGAACTTTCACACTCTGAACAGGAGGAGATACGCCAGTTACTCTCTCCGCAAGAGTATCAGACGAACAGAATCATCGGACGCTTTCAAATCTTCTACGATACAACCGGAAACGATGCGCCAACGATGTTGAGAAATGTCGGTGATGATGTTGAACCAATTCCGGGAACTGTCGAGGAATTTGTTGATTCTGTAGGAAAATTTTTCAACGATGTATGGGAGGTTGAAGTAAACATCCTTGGTTATCCTGCTCCTCCTCTTGATAATTCAAATTTGTATCGAATTAACATTCGGGACTTAGGATTAGGTTATTATGGAATAACTGAGCAGGTACATCAAGTAGGGACTACTCCTTTACCAACATACCTGACGTTTATAACAATTGATAATGATTTCCGTTGGGTTTATTCTCCGAGCAGAGGAATACCCGGACTAAAAGTTACGGCTGCACATGAATTTCACCATGCGATTCAACTTGGCAATTATGGCGAACGGTATGATGACAGGTACTTCTATGAAATTACTTCGACATGGATGGAAGATGTTGTGTACGATGACGTTAACGATTACTACCAATATCAATCGAACAGTCTTGCGCGAAGTTCACAATTTTCCAGACCGGAACTATCGTTCAAGCGCTATGACGGACAGATGGAATACAGCCGTTCGGTGTGGGGAAAGTTTATCGAAAAAAAATATACTCCTGAAGTGATGAAGCGAACGTGGGAACATCTGCCAAATTATTCCAGCATCTATGCGATTGACCGTGCATTGACAGAAATCGGAAGCACGTTCCGAAATGCGTTTGCTGAATATTCTTTTTGGAATCTGAATACAGGTCCCGGTTCTGACACGGTGAAGTTTTATTCTGAGGGAATCTACTACCCGCCGATGCGAATGAGACAGATGACGGAATATATGAACACTTCACGTTCAATCGAAGATAGTATGCAGGCAATCTCATCGTTGTACTTTCCGATTTGCAGCCGCAGAACAATTTCTGACACATGTGGTTCTGCTATGAAAATGATTACAATCGTTTCCAACGCGAATGTTACACCGAATCGAACTTGGTTTCGCTTTTTGTATCTCATGGATAGTATCGGAGACGCTTCATATCGAAAACTCAGCAACGGCATATTTGTGAAACTTGACGTAGCAGACCCGATAAACTGGTTTACGTACGAATCTGTTCCTGCTGTCGTTCAGAATGTGTTGGTGTATCCGAATCCATTCCTTGCCAAAGAGCGAAAGCCATTAAATTTCCGGTTGCCGACTGCAATTCAACAAAAAGCGATGCTGTACGTTTTCAGTTCGAGCATGGATAAAGTGATTGCAAATGAATTTCCTATTGATTACAAACGTCCACTTGAACCGAGCATCGCATGGGATGGACATGACGAAAACGGGGAAGCAGTTAGTTCGGGAATTTATTTTTTCATCATTCAGATTGACGGAAATGAATATCAGGGAAAATTTGCTGTGGTGAGGGAGTGATGAACGGTTTGAGGTTCGAAGTTGCCGGTTTGAGTAAAACGTACAACAGGAGAAGTATTTTTTCTCAGGTAAGTTTTACTTTAAACGAAGGGGATTCGATTATTATTGGAGGAAGAAACGGAAGCGGTAAATCAACGCTTTTGAAAATTCTCATTGGAGTACTTTCTCAAACGAAAGGAACAATCTCTGTGTCGGTTGATGGGAAGGAAGTGAAGAAACAAGATTTGTTTCGCTCGATTGGTTTTGTTTCTCCTTATCTACAGATGTATGATGAATTTACCGCGCTTGAGAATTTAGATTTATACAGGAAAATCCGGACAATCAACGTTGCGGATGAAATGCTTTCTTCGTTGTTGGAACGAGTGAATCTTACACAAGCGAAGAATCAACTTGTGAGAACATTTTCCTCCGGTATGAAGCAACGCTTGAAGTACGCATTTGCATTACTTCATCAGCCGCCGTTCCTTTTGCTTGATGAACCGACAGCGAATCTTGATAGCGAAGGAAAAGCAATTGTTCATGAGATTGTGCAAGAACAGAAAAAACGCGGACTTATCATCATCGCAACAAACGAACCGGATGAAATCAAATGGGGAGACTCTGTTTTGAATCTGGATGAATTCAAAACGAAAGCAGGAAACAGCAAATGAGTTCGTCCCTTCGTTCTGCATTTACTGTTTTCTTAAAGGATTTCAAATCGGAAGTCCGAACACGCTACGCGCTGAACGCGTTGCTGATGTTTGTCGTAACAACAATTTCCATCATCATCTTTGCAATCGGTAATGAAACGGTCAACACCGACATACTTTCGGGAATTCTCTGGGTGATTATTTTCTTCTCTTCGATGGCAGGACTTTCCCGAACGTTCGTCAGCGAAGAAGAACGGGGAACGGTAATGACGCTTCAACTCATCGCAACTCCAATGACAATCTTTGCTGGCAAGTTATTATTCAATCTTGTTTTGCTTGCGATGTTGAATCTCGTCAGCGTTGTGTTGTACTCGCTTGTCATTTCCAATTTCGTGATTAAGAATTTCGAGATATTTCTTCCGACAATCATTTTCGGGACGTACGGATTAGCCGCCGCCTCAACGATTATTGCGGCAATTATTTCCAAAGCCGGCTCGAAAGGGACTCTCTATCCCGTGCTTTCTTTTCCGATTTTATTACCACTTCTCTTAACCCTCATTAACGCAACCAAACTCTCCGTCGAAGGAGCAACATTTACCGATGCACTGAGCGAGTTTCAGGTTCTTATCGCATACAGCATCGTCATTACAACCGTTTCGTATTTGTTGTTTGAGTTTATTTGGAGAGAGTAAGCATGTAGGTCGAAAAGCCTTTTCGACCCATTCTCACCTTACCAACTACAGAATTATTTCTAATAGTTTTATTGAGTTGTGTATATCGAAAAATCAGAAAAATATAAGAAAGGAGAATAAAAAATGACCAGTCTCGATATTGGTGCTACTATTTTGGTCGTTATCGGAATTATCACGTTGTTTATTTCCCGTGAGCCGAAAGAGCATCCCAAAAAACAATAACACCATGCACAAGTATTAAGCCGGACGCAACATTGATTGAAAGAAGTTGATGCACGAACATTTTTACTAACACACTTAAAGGAGCTACACCATGTTTACAAACTCAATTTATTGAGAAACACCTGATACAATTTTCTTTCACTACCATTCTTTAGTGCTCTACGAGTCGTTGACTTTGCTTGTTGGTGGAGGTTGATGCGCAGGTCTAAGTCCCGTGGGGAATACCAGCCCGATGCAAATTGAGGCGTTACGCCGATAATTATTGGATTTAACAAGTTGAATTCGTACAATTGCGCAAACGAAAATAACACATTCTGGACAGACGATGGAACAACAAAATATTTACCACACAATTGAAACACAGTTTGCCACATTAGATGAACGTGAGCAAGAAAAGGTTCTCTCATTTATTCAATCGTTGCTTGACCGGAAATATTCGGAGAGCAAGAAAAGGAATCTTTGAAGTCTTGAACGTCTTGTTGGTATTGGGATAAGCGATGTTACTGATGGCGCTGAGGAACATGACCATTATATCTATGGCACATCTATAGGATGACGATGTTGCCTGAGGAAGTAGAGTCAGGGAGACACAAGGTTATTCCTGCCGACCACGATATTGGGATGAAAGCGTTTCAACTATTACAACACTATTACGATAAGCCAGATATTTCGTTTGTAGATTTTACATCGTTCGTTATTATGCAGGAAGAAAAAATTACAAATGTATTCTCCGGCGATAGACATTTTGAGCAAGTGAATTTGGGTTTTCATTTGCTGAAATAGACAGAAGCAAAGTTCTCTCTACGGTAGTAAGAAATGCTTCGCAAGGCTGAGGAAATGAGTTTCAGAAATAAATATTACAATACACTTTACAAGACAAAAAGGAGTAGACATGCAACATATTATATTTGTATCAATGAGAACATTCATGTTTGGATTAGTGATAATGTTCATTGGTACTAATTCTGGAGTTTGGGCTGAGCGTCAATACGATGCAGACAATAATCTTATGAGTGAGAACAGAAATATCGTTTCACAGGGAAGTAGACACGACGATACTATGGATAAAGTAGGTGTGACTACACAAGGGATCATCTCTGGAATAGTCTATAATGATCTCAATACAAATGCCATTTATGATGTGAATGAACAAGGATTGGAAGGTTGGACAGTAAACCTTTCAGGAGATGTAAACCTTACAACAGAATCTGACGTTAACGGGAATTATTCTTTTAATAATCTCCCTATAGGGCAATATCTTGTTACAGTTCACAATAGAGAGGGTTGGACACGTACTCCTCCAAGACGGAGGTTCACAAATTATATTAATGAGAATGAACGAACTATTTTTACACGCTTACAACAAATCCGTGAAAATGCATATCAATATTATCTTGGATCGGGAGGGCGTTCTTATCTTAACTATACAATTCCTGGTTCTCTAACAAGTGATAGCGCGGCTACCTATTCGATAAGCGCTAAATCAACAAAAACGTTCACACTGCTTGCTTCTTCAGTTCGATGGACTTATTTAAGGGGAAGTATTACTGTAACCATTGATAGTAATGGTACCATTGCATCATATACTCCATGGGGACCTTATTATAACAATGCATACTTTATCAAAATAACTTCGACTGGTCAGTCTGTTACACAAAAAAATTTTGGGTACTTCCCATTCGAGGTACGTGGGCGGGTTGTTTCAAGTATGCGCGATCAAACCGGAGGAGTTAGTGGAAGGACCGTGTTACTTTCTTCACCATTTTTTACTACAGCGACATCTACTGATACACTTGGATATTATGTCTTTAGTGACATTCCGTCAGGGATTTATTCTATTGAATTAGTGAGTAGTGAAGGATGGACGCAAACTGTACCGCCGGAAAGTACTCTTGCCTCTAATGATAGTATTTACAATAATTCGTTCCAACTCATGAAAGGTATTTATCAAATATTTGATAATGCGATATACTATTATCTCAACCATGCTACGTATGAAGGATATATTATTCCTGATTCTTTATCGGGTTCAGGAAATCCTGAGGGGACTTTTTCAATTGTGAGTGCCTCTTCTCTTCAGTTAAAAATACAGGCAACATCGAAACGATTTGTTGAAGTATTTCAAAATTACACACTGAATCAAAACGGACAATTCGAATCTAATTCGGGTTCGGGTGGGGCGACAATCAGTAATGGAAAATATGTTATTCCATTTTTTCAAGATGGTAGCCACGGTCTTAAACCTCATTATTATGATGAGTTTGATCGCTTCAATTACAACTTTGCAGTTTCCCAAAACAGTTCTATCACCGGCGTAGTTTTCTATGATTCTACTTTAGATGGAGTAAAAGAGGTAGAAGAAAATGGGGTCTATCAAATTCCCATTTTTATTACCGGCGCTGAGAATGCATCAATGGTTACAGATAGTAATGGAAATTATTTGTTTACAAACATTCTTCCCGGTAGTTATTATGTTACAGCGAGAACAAATGAATCTTGGAAACAAACAAGTCCTTCACCAAGTGTTATTGTTCATTCACGGGATTCAGTCCTTAATAATTTTCGTGATGTAACAACCTGGTTTTATCGGCTTGCTCATGATGCTTTACTTTTTCGTATTCCCCCAAGTTCACGAGGTGGTGGAGAAGGAGATTATTGGGGGTATTATCCTAATCCCGGACTTGTTTTACCAGGCTTTGCAACATATAGTGTAGTTTCGAGATCACAATTTTCTGTGAGTTTCCAAGCTACATCAGCTTATGGATTTGGAACCGTAACGGCTTCTGCTGATTCACTCGGAAGGGTAAATTTTACTTCTGTAACTGGTGATTTTGCATCGTTAGGCTATTATTCGATTGCAACGGATTCTGCACAATTTTCCGGGCAGCATTATGATTTTGCTATGATAAACGTAGGAACCGTTTCCGGCACATTATTTCACGATGCAAACAGAAATGCTGTGAATGACCCCGGTGAACTTCCACTTTTTGGTTGGACTGTAAAACTCGATGGTCTGTCCCACCATGCAGCCGTCACCGATGAGCAAGGAAATTATTCCATTGATGACTTACCGTTTGGTAACTATCTTGTCAGTGAAGTGATGAAAGAAAACTGGTTTCAAACGTATCCTGAAACAAGTTATCAAAACAAAACGTGGTTGCGCTCAAAATTTGAAGTGACAGCATTCAGCAGACTTGAAACAATTGCAAGTGATGCCCGAAATTATTTTTATGGAGTTGGAAATCATTCTTTTGTCGGGTACCAAATTCCGGTAAACCTCAGTTACGATAGTATAGCAACTTATACAATTCGTAACTCTCAAACAGGTAGCATAGCGTTGAAAGCTGTTAACTCCATTCCTTTTGATTTTTTCTTTTTTGTAACATATGATTCAACCGGTAGTTTAATTGAATATGACAATAATGGATTTACTATGGGAACTTCATTAGTTCGTGTGACGCCGGATAGTGCAGAAATTACATCAATAAATTTTGGCAATAAACCATATGAAATATCGGGAATGGTTTACCACAGCCAGTATGATAGTGTGTCAAGGCTTTCAGGTCGGCTCGTACACGTACAAGGACCCGTTGATACGGTCTTAGTAACTGATGCACAAGGCAACTATTCTCTCAGTGATATTCCGTCAGGTGTTTATTCAATCGCCGAAGAAACAAACGATAGTTTATTTCTCGTGGGTCCTCCTCAACATAATATTCCCCGGAACGACACCTTGTACGAAAAATTGTGGGGACTGACTTCTACTCTTTATCGGATAACAGAAGATGCTACGAAGTATTATCATGAGCATTTTTCATATGTAGGTTATAGTATTCCAGATTCACTTTCTTCATTCGGTAGTTCCTATGGTACTTACACTATTGAACTTGCAACTTCAACAAAAATCAGATTGTGGGGAGTCTCAAACTACGACGGCTTCCCTTCCGAAATGATAGAGTTGGAACCATTTGGAGTATTTTCATCTGGAAGTGGTAGCACTCGCGGGTTTATTGCAGGAAGATATATTGTTCCGTTTGCACATGTTCAGGAACATGGGTGGAAAGTAAATTGGAGAGACGGCGTGGATCAATACGGTTACAATTTTTATCTTACTCCAAAAAATACATTTCATGGTACAATTTACAATGATGAAAATGGAAATGGCAATATAGAGCCTTCCGAACAAGGCATTCATGGAGGAAAGGTTTTCATTGCCGGTAGAACTATTGATACGGTAGAAACAGACGTAACGGGTAACTACATAGCAGAAGGAGTAGCGCCTGGAAGTTACGTTCTTACAAGTGCAGTAGATTTTGGCTGGGAACAGACAGTACCGGAACGAGTAAGTTATTCAACGAGAAGAGATTCTATTATTTCAAATCTCAATCAAATAATTTTTACTTTGCATCAGGTCGCTCAAGATGCCTATGCTCTTTGGCTGACTCCAACAAAGGCATCGGGATTAGAAAAAACATATTTTGGATACTACATACACCATACTACTCAAGAAGGTACGTTTTATAATTCAAACGCGACAGATGCCACTTCAATTCCACTCAATGGAGAATCGTCTCGCGGTTATGGTAAGGTTGTAGCATCGCTTGATACATTAGGGAAGCTTGTATTCACATCGTTTACTGGCGCTTTCGATTCAGTTGGAAGTGTAGTAGTTTATACCGATACACTTCGTTCAACGACAGAGTATAATTTCGGACTTTATCAACAAAAATTCAACGTTATTTCTTCAGTTATAGGAAATGGAACAATCACACCAGTGGATACCCAAGTGGTAAACTACGGCACAAACATTCAATATTTGTTTTCACCGGGAACGGGTTATCATTTTGATAGTTTACTCATTGATGGGATAGCAGTTGATTCAAGTACAAGTTATACGTTTAATAATGTAACCGAAAATCACACTATCAGAGTTGTTTTTGCAGTGAATCATTACACGCTTACTGTGAATGCGGAACATGGAACAGTCAGCAAAACACCTGATCAAGACTTATATGATGCTGGTTCTATCGTTGGACTAAAAGCGATTCCTTCGACAGGTTATCACTTTGTCGGTTGGAGCGGAGACACAACAAACTCAGCAGATTCCCTTACTATCACAATGAACCGCAATAAGAATATTATTGCTACGTTTGCAATTGATACTTTACTCATTACTGCGACAGCAGGTGAGAATGGTTCAATCACTCCTTCCGGTTCTGTACAAATTTTGTATGGAGGGAGTCAGAGATTTACATTTACACCTTCGTTGAATTATCATGTCAATAGTGTAATTGTTGATGGGAGCAAAGTGGATTCACTTGAAGGTTATACGTTCTCGAATGTAACAGAAGATCATATAATTCTTGTAACATTTGCTGTTATTACAGGTTCAATAAGCGGATTGAAGTTTCATGACTTAAACGGCAACGGAATCAAAGACGGGAATGATGCAGTGTTGGAAGGCTGGAATATCCATCTTTCCGGCGTATCAAGTGAAACCACACAAACCGATGCAATCGGTCGTTATACATTCTCGAATGTTCTTCCCGGCACGTACACTATTTGTGAAGAGAACAGAGCCGGATGGGTTCGGTCAATGCCGGATTCGTGTTACGCCATTACCATCGCCGCCGGAGATACGGTTGATACTCTGAACTTTGGCAATTATCAGAGAGGGATGATTAGCGGAGAGAAAATAGTTGACATGAATGCAGACAGTTTGTTGAACGGAGAATTGGGAAGATATAATTGGGTTATCAAGTTATACGATTCCGCAACGTGTCAGTTAGTAAAACGAACAACAACTTCATCACAGGGTGAGTTTAGTTTTCAGAATTTAGAACCGGGAACATACATCCTCGAAGAAAGTTTGGAAGTCGGGTGGCTCCAAACATTCCCGCGAACAACAACACCGAATGTCAGCTATCGAACATGCGGAGTGAATTCTGCACAACGTTCTTATCATCTTTCCGTTTCCTCCGGTGATACAATTGCAAATGTTGATTTCGGGAATTACCAATACGGAACAATCACCGGAATGAAATACGAAGACTATGATGCAGACAGTCTGATTTCCATTAACGACATTAAAAAATCAGGGTGGGTAATAAAACTCTTCAATCAGGGAACGTGCAGTTTAGTCAGTGAAACAGTAACAAATGCCACAACCGGTTACTCGTTCAGTAATCTTTTACCCGGAACATACATTGTAGAAGAGAGTTTGCAAACAAGTTGGATTCAGACTGTGCCGAGAGTTGGTGCATCGGGCGTTACTCTTACAACGTGCGACGCCAATGCCGGAACACGTGCGTATGTTGTTACTGTTACTTCAGGAACAAATGCCATTGGGAAAGATTTCGGTAACACACGATATTGCAGTATCAGTGGGAAGAAATATCAGGATGCAATTGCCGATAGTCTGATAACGAATGATTCAGCGATGAACGGCTGGACAATCAAATTGTATCGTCTGGGTTGTACGTTAGCAGAAAGAACGGTAACGTCCGGCAATGGAGACTTCGTATTTGATAGCTTATTGGCAGGGACATACATTGTCGAAGAAAGTTTGTTCACGGGTTGGTATCAGAGTTTTCCGCGACAAGGCTCGGGCATTGTTTCTCCGTGCGGGCAAAATGCAGGGGGAAGAGTTTATAGTTTTGTTTTACACTCGGGAGAAAACTCAACCGGGGTAAGTTTTGCAAATTACCAACATGGAAATATTACAGGAGTAAAGTTCCATGATATTGATGGAGATTCTGTTTGGGATGGGAATGAACAAACGCTGCAAGGCAGAATCATGTATTTGGATTTAAATCTCAATGAAAATCTTGATACGGGTGAACCGATTTCTCAGACGAATGGAAGCGGTGAATATCAGTTTTCCAATCTCAAGCCCGGAATGTATTATCTCCGTGAGGTTGAAGTGAGCGGATGGATTCAAACGACATCGAATCCTAAAATTGTTTTGCTCCACAGCGGAGAAAGTCTTGCATCCCTTAATATTGGAAATTTCCAACTTGGCAGTATGAGCGGAATGATGTTCAATGACAGGAATGGGAATGGAACAAAAGAACAAAACGAATCGCCACTCAGTGGGTGGAAAATGTATTTAACAAAATCATCTCCAACGTTTCGTCTTGATTCAACAACAACAAACGTCAACGGAGAATTTATGTTTGATTCGTTGAAGTATGGAGAATATTGTTTGTCGGAAGAGATGCGTGAGGGATGGGAATTTACTTTGTTGCCTGTTTGCCCGGAAATAATATACAGCGGGAGTAATCATGTTAACCGGAATTTTGGCAACAGGCAGGAGGAAACTGTTCTGTGTGAGTTACTGAATCGGTGGAATATGGTTTCTGTTCCGGTTGTTCTTAGTCAAATGGATGAGGATAGTGTTTTTCCTGACAATGCTTCTCAAACATTTTCTTTCAGTTGTAATGCAGGCTACGTTGGGACAGATACATTAAGCAACGGCGTCGGCTATTGGTTAATGTTTTCTGATACTACATCGAATAGAATTATTTCGGGTGGAATAATTTCAGAAGATACGATTGATGTTTGTGCCGGATGGAATATGATTGGTTCGATGAGTGATACAGTAAGTACAGTATGTATCAACACAGAAGGTACAACTATTGAAACACCATTCTTTAGTTATCAGGATGGATATGTTACTTCATCAATCATCAAACCATGTAAAGCGTATTGGGTGAAAGTGAGCAGCGATGGAAAACTGATATTGAGGAAGTGTGATTGAAAATTGGAGTAGTGGAGTAAAGGAGTTTTAGAGTAATGGAGTAATGGAGTAATTCTCCAATTCTCCATATCTCCAACACTCCAATCCGCGAGAATTGCTTGCTTTTCGGAAACGAAACGGTTATCTTCTTGCCGCAGTATGAAAATAGGAATCGCTTGTTACCCGACATATGGCGGAAGCGGAGTTGTCGCTTCTGAACTTGGCAAGGCATTAGCCGAACGTGGACATGAAATCCACTTCATCAGTTATGCCATGCCGATGCGGTTAGATAGTTTCATTGGCAATATATTTTACCATGAAGTAGAGTTTGCAAGTTATCCGTTGTTTGACTTTCCGCTTTATACGCCCGCTCTTGCAAGTAAAATTGTTGAAGTGGCACGGTTTGAAAAAATTGATATTATTCATGCTCATTATGCAATTCCTCATGCGACAAGTGCGTATCTCGCCAAACAAATTCTTGGTAACAACCTCAAAATCGTTACAACACTTCACGGGACAGACATCACGCTTGTTGGACTTGAGCCTAGTTTTCTTCCGGTGATGAAATTTAGCATCGAACAGAGCGACGGAGTAACTGCTGTTTCTCGCTTCCTCAAAGAAAAAACTCTCACCAATTACAACATCGAAAAAGATATTACTGTCATCACGAATTTTGTTGATATCAATAAATACAAGAAAATAACTGTCCCGGAAGTACGGAAACGTGTTTCGCCGGATGGGGAAAAGGTTCTTGTTCATGTTTCCAATTTTCGTCCGGTCAAGCGTGTGCAAGATGTTATTCGTGTGTTTGATGTTGTGAGGAAAAAGGTTCAGTCGAGACTCATCCTTGTCGGCGATGGACCGGAACGTTCCAACTGCGAATTGCTATGCAGAGAATTGGGGATTGAGCATGATGTTCAATTTCTCGGAAAGCAATCGGAAATAGTTTGCCTGCTTTCTGCTTCCGATTTATTTTTGATGCCAAGCCAATCGGAAAGTTTTGGTCTTTCCGCGCTCGAAGCAATGGCGTGTGAATTACCTGTTGTATCTTCGAGTGTCGGTGGTTTGCCTGAATTAGTTGTTCATGGTGAAACGGGATACATTGCAGAAATAGGGGACATCGAACGGATGGCGAAATATTCAATCGAATTGCTGACGAATGATTCGAGATATAAAATGTTTGCATTGAATGCGCGCTCGCGCGCCGTCGAAAAATTCAATAAGGAATTGATTGTGAATCAATATGAAGAGCATTATCAACAAGTATTGAATGCAAAATGAGTTCTTCTCCCAAACAAATTGACCCGCGTACCGCCGACAAACAAAAATTGACTGAGTCGGGAATTTATCAACTCATCAAACCATACAAGCCGATACATTCGCCTACACCTCCAACCCCAAAGTTACAGCCCGATGGAAGTATGTTAGATTTTTTCTACCGGATGCGAATCCGGACAAAACTTAGTTTTATTGTTGCTATCTCTGTCGTTATCGTAGCAGTGATTTTGATTTCGACAACGCTACAACAACAGGAAGAAGAACTTCGAAAGCAGACAGAAATTCTTGGTACAAGCATGGTGCAGAGTCTCGGTGCCGCATCAAAAGAAAACTTGTTGCTCAGTTCATACCCTGTTATTCAAGATTACATTAAGGAATTTATTCAACGCCGACCGATACCGGGTTTGGAAGCGCAATATGTGTTTGACAGGAGCGGAATTATTGTCGCCCATCTCTATGCCGATTATGTGAACAGAGAAATATCGAAGGTTGAATTGGAAATGGTACAGAGAACCGATTCAATCTTATTCCGGGAAACGGAACGTTCGTTCCAGTACATACTTCCGATTTATCAGCGCATTCAGGATGAGACTATGCACAGAAGAATTTTGCTTGGCGGGGCAAGTGTCAGTTTTTCGAAGGATGTTTTGTTGGAACCTGTTGACCGGATGAAACGTATAGTCATTGCAACGGCATCAATCGTTTGTATTTTCGGTATTGCGTTTATGTTTCTTGTTTCAGGAAGATTCGTTCAGGTTATCACATCGCTTTCGGATGCAGCTCGAAGAGTCGGGCAGGGCGATTTACTTGTCGCGATTGATACAAAAATCAAAGATGAACTCGGAGTGCTTGCGAATGAATTTAACAAGATGGTGCAGCAACTCCGTGAAAAAACAGAAATGCAGAAATTCTTGTCACGCTCTGCTGTCGAAATGTTATCGGAAGAACACACCGCGACACTTGGCGGGACAAGAAAAACAGTAACAGTGATGTTCACGGATATCCGGGATTTTACCGGCGCATCGGAAACTCTTTCACCGGAAGAAGTTGTTGAGACACTCAATCAGTATCTTGATTTACAAACAAGAATTATTCATTCATTCAACGGTGTTGTTGATAAATTCCTTGGCGATGGAATCATGAGCATTTTCTCTCAGGAAGATATGGCGTTCGATGCAGTTGCTGCTGCCAATAGAATTCAGGAAGAAATCGGGGTGTTGAACAAAGAACGATTTTCCAAACAGGAAACTTCATTCAAGGTCGGCATTGGTATCGCGACAGGAAGTACGTTCCTCGGAAGTATCGGTTCGAGAGACAGAATGGATTATACAGCAATCGGTGATACGGTGAATCTTGCATCGCGGTTATGCAGTGTCGCCGGTCCAAACGAAATTATTGTTACGGAAGATGTTGTAGAACGGTTAAACGGACGATTCCCGTTAAAGCCGGAAGGAAAAGTTTCCATCAAAGGAAAACAAAGTCAGGTTTCAGTGTATCAGGTAATTTTTTCGGAATCGAAATAATGAAAAACGTAGGGAAAATATTTAGTATCATACTCCTGCTTTCAGTTGTGGGATTTTCACAATCGCAGATTGCAGGAAGCAACAATTACGCGTTAGGCGGTTCATCGGTAATGAGAGTAGCAAAGCCATCTGCGCTGTTTCTCAACCCGGGAGAACTGGCACGGATTCATACTCGAGAACTTTTTCTCGGAACAAGTCGGTTTGAATCGTTGCCAATAATCGGTGTTGCCCATTTTGTACCATTCGTCGGGACGTTCGGCATAGGAATTGGAAACGAATTTGGTTCGTCCCAATATTCGATTGGATATGCGCGCATCATCGGAACTCGTCATACAGTCGGAGGGACACTGACATACATAAACAACACGAATCCGGAAATAACTGCTTCACTGGGGAGTTCTGTTCATTTTCCGGGGACTGAAGGAAAGAATTCGGGCATTATGGCTGGATTGAGTTTGATAAATCTTTCCTCGAATTCGTCACTCAACGAACAACAGTTAAATGCCGGTGTCGGATATTGGTTGATGCCAAATCGTTTGAGATTACAGGGGAGTTTGTTGTATGAACATAACGATACAGAATTTCCTCTCGGTGCAGAATATTTACTATCGTCCGAACTTGCACTGCAAGCCGGAACAAAATCCTTTGATGATTTTGCTTGCGGCGTGAGTTATGAGATGCCTGCAATGAATGTAGACTTTGCAGTCGGAAAACAAAGCCTTTCCTTCTCTGTGAACTTCCGTTTTGGTGATGACCCCCGACAAATCAGTGAACGATATTATGAGGAGGGAATAAAATTATATGAGGATGATGCGTTTTCTCAGGCAAGGAATTCTTTTGTCCATGCAATTGAATACGATGAATATTATGAACCGGCTCGAACGTACATCGGGTTATCTCAGGGTGTGACGGAAACCTCGACACGATTTCTTCTAACCGAAGCCAAGCAATTTGAACAGGAAGGGAAATATTTAGCCGCGAAAAAGAATTATCTCAAATTTCTAAGTTCACATCCTGATGATGCAATGGTCACGAACAGATTGCGTGCGTTACAACCAAAATTACATGAGGAGGCGATGAAGATTTTTGTCGTTGCCGACAGCCTCAAGCAATTAGGAATGTATGACGCTGCGCGAGATCGTTATCAGCAAGCGTTTGATTGTGATTCGGAAGATGAAACAATTCTTCAAACACTTTCAGAAATGGAAAAGATGATTGCCGATAGTGTTGCTGTGTATCTATCAAAAGGGGGGGCTCGAATGGAAAGAAATCAATTAGAAGCGGCGCAAATTGCGTATGAACGAGTGTTGCGATACAATTCGAACAACCCGGAAGCGAAAAGAAATTTAGCAATCATCGAATCGAAAATGAAAGCAAGTTCTGATGTGGTGAAGACTCAACGTTCGTCGAAAGAATTGTTTGATAAAGGGAAGGTTGCTTTTGAACAAGAAAACTACCTTGAGGCGATTGGTATATTCCAAGAATATTTAAAACAAGACCCGAAAAGTAAAGAGGCTCAAACATTTGTTGACCGTTCCAGAGATTCTCTTGTTCCAAAGGTCGAAGAATACTTTAAGATTGGTTTGCAATATTACGTTGAGGAAAATTACAAAAAAGCGCTCGAAGTTTGGACCAAAGCGCTAACGATTAAACCGGAACATCAGGCAATTCTTGAATATAAAAAACGTGCTGAGTTGAAACTCGACGCGTTGGAGAAACTCAAATAATTTGTCTTCGCTTCACAAAATGCGCGAAGAGATATTTATCCAACAATGCGATTGCACTGAGGAAGCATACCAGAAAAATAATTAACGTTACACTATCACCCGCGAAGGCGAATGGAAATAATTTTTTCAGCCAGACATTAAGAGCGGTTGATGCAGTGGAAATCTGCTTTGTTGCATCGGAATACGCTGTTTGAACTTTCTCAACGGCAAGTGTAATTTCCTGAGACTCCGTCGTTCCTGAAATTTGTAACGCACCAACCAAAACTACCATAACGATTGTCAGCATAAAAAGCGGAGCGAAATTTGTCAACACTTTCCATGCGAACGATGGCGCTTCCTTGATTCCGATCTTCCGAATGAGTTGAGATGTAAAATCTTTTGACGGATGTTCAAGTCTAATTTTTTTGATTGAACGGGAGAGTTCGCTGATTGCTCTTACGCGCTCTGCACAAATCCGGCATTCCATCAAATGCCGGTTCGCCTGTGTGAAAGAATTATTCTTCACCTTCGTATCAGCCAACTCTTGAATTTCTCTATCTGTTAAGTGTTGCATTGTATTTCTTAAACTGTTTCTATTTGATATTCAGACGCTAATCGGTTGAGTAACAGCGTTCGCGCGCGGAACAAATGTGTTTTCACTGTTCCGAGCGGTAACTCAGTCACTTGTCCGATTTCTTCATAGCTTAATTCCTGGAAATAGAAGAGAGATAAAATCGCCCTGTATTTTTCCGGTAGTTCTTCAATCATTGATTTGACAATTCCCAACAACTCCAGATTATCGTATTCAATTGAGGGAAGGACGGAAGGAAATAATTCTGTTTCAATTTCTGCATTATCTTCATCGCGAACAAATTCAATTTGTCGTTCTGCTTTTTTCAATCTCGTAAGACAAACATTATACACAATGCGATATAACCATGTGCTGAATTTCGCTTTCTGTTCAAACTTCTCCAATGCGTTATATGCGCGTACGAAAGCATCCTGTGCCGCCTCCTCAGCGTCATCCCGATTCTTCAGGATACGAACGGCAAGAGTCATAACTTGGTCTTTATATCTCTCAACGAGATGAGTGTAAAGATATTTCTTGCCCGAGCGGATCTGTTCGAGGATTTCACGTTCCGATAAATGCATTTTCTATGTTGTTAGACTTATCAACCGGTGAGAATGTTTCATTGATAATGATAATAAATTGAATGAAACATTCGTGTTAAAATCGGAGTCAAAGTAAATAAAGAGTTTAACAAATCAAATAAGGAAAAATATATGAACGGTCCCGAAATTCTGATACCATTAGTCTTCTTCATTTCAGTAGCGGCTATTTTTATCACTCATATCACTTCCCGCCATCGGGAACGAATGGCGATGGTGGAAAAAGGCTTGTCTTCAGACGAAATAAAAGCATTCTTTACACGCGAGATACGGCGCGATCCCTTTTCTTCACTCAAGTGGGGATTATTATTCGTTTGTGTAGGATTGGCTGTTGTCTTAGGAAATTATCTTCACTCACAATTCTATGTAGAAGAAGGAGTGATTATCGGGTTAGTCTGTTTGTTCGCGGGCTGTGCTTTACTTGTTTACTACGGTATTGCATCAAAGAAAGATTTCAATAGTTGAGTTACGGCTTATCGCTGATTCGTCTTTGAGATTCCCCGTAGAGGTAATTCCAAAGAAATGATTTTACTTCCGATGGGTGTCCAGAACAACTTCGCACCCATCGGAATGTTACGTGTAATATGAACACGTTTGATAGAGGTTTTGTGTGGAAATGTAAAAGACTACCATTCAAAGTTGTATCAAACTCATAATACTCTCGTGAGGCGTTTGTACGTCATTGTTAGTTTCCACGCTAATTTGCAAAAAACCCATTCCATTTATATATTTGCACGCCTTTTTAAGGAACTTTTCTTAACTATTTCTTTGTATATCTGAGGAATTTTATCTAAGGATTATTAAATGTCAATTTTAGTTGAAAATTTATCGAAGTCGTACGGTACCGCGCGTGCCGTGAACGATATTTCTTTCGAGGTTCACTCGGGCGAAGTATTGGGCTTTCTCGGTCCGAACGGGGCGGGAAAGACGACTACTATGCGAATTATTACAGGGTATCTGGCATCGAGCGGCGGAGCGATTAAAGTCGAAGGTCGTGATGTCTTTACCGAATCGTTCGAAGTGCGTAAACTCATCGGCTATTTGCCGGAAGCGAATCCGCTCTATCACGATATGAATGTGTTGGAGTATCTCGAATACGCCGCACAGTTGCAAGGTGTGCAGAAACAAAACATCAGGCGACAAGTCAAAAAGATGGTTGATGTCTGTGTGCTTGGAGAAATGAAACACAAAGATATCGGGCAACTTTCGAAGGGTTATCGCCAACGCGTCGGACTTGCGGCGGCGATGATTCACGAGCCGCGTGTGTTGATTCTTGACGAACCGACGAGCGGTCTCGACCCGAATCAGATTGTCGAAATTAGAAGTCTTATCAAAGAACTTGGTCGGGAAAAGACGGTAGTTCTTTCGACACACATTCTTTCTGAAGTTCAGGCGACTTGCTCTCGCGTTATCATCATCAACCGCGGAAAGATTGTGGCTGATGGCAACATCGAGGAATTGCAACGAAGTTCTTCCGGCGGAGAGAAAATCGAAATGGAAATTGATGTTCCGGACGGACAATCGTTCGAGACGGTCGCTGTGCAAGTCAAAACCATTCCGACGATTGAGCAGGTCTTGCTTAACCATGAACAGAACGGGACAAAGAAATTCTCTGTCTCGACGAACAATGCAATCGCAGTTGATGTTCGTCGTGAACTGTTCAACATGTGCGTTCAAAAAGGATGGACCATGCTGGAAATGCACTCAGTCAAAACAAGTTTGGAAGATATCTTCCGTCAATTAACTTCGGAGGTGACAAAATGAACCTGACTAATATCAAATATATTTTCTTGAAAGAATTGCGTTCATATTTCAACTCGGCGATTGCCTACATCGTCATTGTCGGGTTTTTAGCAATTCTCGGTTGGTTTTTCACCACCAATCTTTTCCTGATGAACATGTCGTCGCTTCGCGTGGTGTTCGAGATAACTCCTTTTCTTTTGCTTTTCTTCGGCCCGCTTATTACTATGCGTCTGCTTTCGGAAGAGATGAAGACGGGAACGCTCGAACTTCTCATGACGAAGCCGATTCGAGAGCATGAAATCGTGATTGGAAAATTCCTTTCAGCATGGGCGTTATTTTTCTTCACGCTTTTGCCGACCATAAGTTACTACATCACTGTAGCATTACTCGGCAGGCTCGACCTCGGTCCCGTTATCGGTGGCTATCTTGGGTTGATGTTTGTCGGCGGAGTTTTCATCTCGGTCAGTATGCTTGGCTCGTCGCTCTCGGAAAATCAAATCACTTCGGCAATAGTCAGTTTTATTATCGTGTTCGGGTTGTTTATGCTTGATAAAGTGCTGTACGTTGTTCCTCCGTATTTAGCAACGGTGCTTGAATACATGAGCATTGATTATCACTTCTCAAACATAGCCCGCGGAGTGATTGATACGAGAGATTTGATTTACTATCTCTCAATGATTTCATTCTCATTGATGCTTGGTTCGTTTGCACTTCAACGGAAACGGTGGTAAGGAGTAAAGAATATGAATCAGAAACGTCAAACAATAATCAGAGTAATTCTCATAATCGGGATTTTAATTTTCCTGAATATCGTCGGGATTCGGTTGTTCACGCGATTCGACCTGACAGAAACACAAATGTACACACTCTCGGATGCAAGCAAGAACTTGGTGAAGAATCTGGAAGACAAGTTTTTGGTGAAAGCATATTTCACGAGTGAACTCCCATCACCGTACAACAATCACAAACGGTATTTGCAAGACCAACTCGACGATTACCGTGCGTACGGCGGCGGTAATTTCCAATACGAATTCATTGACCCGAAAGATAAAGAGGAGATTGAAAAAGAAGCACAGGCATACGGAATTCCTCCCGTGCAGGTGCAGGTTGTGAAGGAAGATAAGATGCAAATCGAAAAAGCATACATGGGAATGGTTTTCCTTTATGGCGATAAAAAGGAAGTTATGCCTGTTATGCAGAACACCGCCAACATCGAATACGAAATCAGTTCAGCGATGAAGAAGATGACGGCGACGGATTTGAAGAAAGTCGGTTTCCTTTCAGGACACGATGAAATCGGTATGGATAAAATCGGTCGTTTGAAACAGATGTTAGAAAAGCAATATCAAGTTTTACCTGTCAGTCTAAGTAATGGACAACCAATCGCTTCGGATATTGCGGTGCTGGTAATTGCCGCGCCCGAAAAACCGTTCAAGAGTTGGGAAAAATATGTGATTGACCAATACATGATGAAAGGTGGCAAAGTTGCTTTTTGGTTGAACAAAGTGAAAGCAGATTTGCAATCACAAATGGGTCAGCCGTTGCAACTTGAAATGGATGAGATGCTTGAATCGTACGGCGTTCGCATCAATACAGATTTGGTGCGCGATGTTCGTTGCGTACCGGTGACGGTACAACAACAGATGGGATTCTTTACGATGCAAAACCAGATTCCTTTTCCGATGATTCCGATGGCGAGCGAGTTCAGCAAGAACAGCCCGATAGTAAAAGACTTAGGAACAATTATCTTTTTCTTCACAAGTTCAATTGATACCTCGCTTGCCCGAAGCAAGGGTTTGCAGGTTGAAACGCTCGTGAAGTCATCCGAACAAAGCGGACGGCAGGAACAATTCTTTATGATAAATCCGAACGCACCTATGACGAAGGATTTATTCAGCGAGAAAAACATTCCCCTTGCTGTGACGTTGCAAGGTTCATTCACAAGCGCGTTCAAGGATAAACAAGTTGAACCGGATACAACGCTCATAGCTCCGATTGACCAATCAAACAAACAAAACACAAGCGTTGATACGAAGATTGCTGTCATCGGTGATGGTGATTTTATTCAAGATGCGTACGCCGGGAACAACAAAGATAATCTCATCTTCGCTACCAATTTAATTGATTGGCTTGCCGATGATATCGGTCTTGCTTCGATTCGTTCACGGGAAACCGGCGCAAAGCCTCTCGATGAAGTGAGCGAAGGAACAAAGAGCATGGTGAAGTACGGAAATCTTCTCGTGCCGCCAATTCTTGTTGTCTTGATTGGAGTTGTTCGCTGGAGATGGAGAGTCTCAATGCGCAAACGACTTGAAAGCAGAGAATTGTAATTGAACGGAGACAAAAATGAATAAATCAACAGTAATATTGATTGCAGTATTTGTATTGCTCGGAGCGTTGGCAGTTTTTTATTTGATGCCTTCGGAAGAGCGTGAAGCAAGTTACGACACAGCAACATTCAGCATGTCGCTCGACTCTGCTTCAATTGTAAAAATTGAAATTACAAAACCGGAGAAATCCGTTACGCTGGAAAATCAAGGGGGAAAGTGGTACGTTACTTCACCGTTGAAATATCCGGCAAACATGGTGAACTTATTCCCGATTCTCGGTGGAATGCAAAAGTTTAAAGTCGGTAGTTTGGTTTCTTCAAATGTGGATAGACAAAAAACGTATCAGGTTGATAGCGCAGGAACAAAACTTTCCGTTACTGACCGTTCGGGAAAAACCGTGACGATGATAGTCGGAAAGATGGGACCATCATACGAAGAAATTTACTTTCGGAAAGAAAACTCGAACGATGTGTATCTCGGTTCCGGTTTAAGTCCATGGTCGTTGAACCAGGAAGTTCGTGAGTGGAGAGATAAATCAATCTATGCAACGATGAAAGATTCCATCAGGCGACTTGAATTCATCACAGGCACAAAGCAATACGTTGTTGAGAAGGATTCTTCCGGATGGAAAATCGGCGCTGATTCAGTCGAAACAACCACGATGAATTCAACGCTCAGTACGCTTTCAGATTTGAAGACGGAAGATTTTGCCGATACGCTTACAAAGCCGGAAACGGAGCCTATACATTTGAAAGTCACTTCAATGGAAGAAGTTGCCATTAATTTCTATCCGCAACTTCCCGACACGGCAAAGTATTATGTTCAGACTTCAAAATCACCTCAATATTTTGTGTTGAGTAAATGGTCGGTTCAAAATATTTTGAAGTCGGTTGAAAAGTTTTTGATCTCAGCGAAAGGGAAGAAGAAGTAGTTCGTAGGCGATGGAATACGATGCATCGGCGATAGCATTTTGTTCCGTGGGAGACGCACTTCGTTTTTCGGGGGTCCCATATTGTTTGGAGGCGATGGCACACGATGTATCGGGAATTGCATTTTATTCCGAGGGAGTCGCACTCGGTTTTTGGGGAGTCGCATATTGTTCGGCGGCGAAGGCACAAGATGTATCGGGAATTGCATTTTGTTCCGGGGGACTCGCACTTCATTTTTCGGGAGTTGCATTTTGTTTGGAGGGGACTGCACACGCTTTCCGGAACTCTGCACACCGTTTGGTGGGCTTTGCATTTCGTTTCGGAAATTCCCTCCAACATTTCGGGGAATCCCCGAAAGATTAGAGGGAAGCTGAAAATGCCGAAATATAGGCTATTTTAAGCAAATGGAACATATTATTGCCGTGTGTAAAACTCCTGAATTGATTTCCCTAAACCCACGCCCCGTCATTCCGAAATCAACTTCCTGACCCCTTCATGAATAGCGGATTACAAAATCACGGATATACTTTTCGGTTGTTAAAAATGCGAGCAAAATTGAAATTATTTTGTTAGTTGTTAGTGGGTAGTAGGCTGTAGGTGTGGAGAGCATAAACTTTCTTTATTCACCACTCACCAACTGAGGATTGAAATTCCCAAAGAAAATTCGTATATACCTGCCGCGAAATAGAAGCTAATTGTGAGTGCATCAAAAATAAGCGAACAGGAGACACGATATAGTCTCATTGACCGGATGTTGAAAACATTCTGTTTGTGTGTCGTGAGCCTTGTTGACTTCCTAAAACCTGTATTACACTTAGAAACACTGCCGACATACGAAACATTTACACTGAAAGCGTTTGATGCATTTATACTTGAGTATAATTACAATGCAGACCAATCCCGTTTTCTCAGTGTTGTGCAGAGTGTATTTTTACAACGAAAGAAACTTGAACTTGCCTATGAGAGTGAGATTGAGGAGTTGACGAAGGGGTTGGAAGAGTGAGACGAATAAGGCAAATTGTTGGGGACTGCTAAGATGCCAGTCGTTGAAACTATATTGGTGAAGGCACTTTCTCTCCTTGGGAAGTACTCCAAAGAGAAACTAGAATCGAATGTGAGATACCAGCTAATCATAAGGGAGTTGGGTCTTGATATCCCCACGCTTAAACCTGATTTCCAATCAGTTTATGTGAGTGCCCTAGTTCGTTTCGCTGAAAATAAACATGCCGATATCCTTAAACTCTTTGCCTTTGAAGATGTACAGACCGCGTATAGACAAGAATTGTACGATGGAGATACTGGCAAAACACTTATCGCTCTGGACCATTTCCTTCACACAAATACACAGGTACATGAGCTAAAGAACGTGAATGTCGATGTTGAGAAAGAGCTTGAACAATTCTCCGCGATTTTTGTTCGCATGGTGCGCCAAAGCAGAACTCCCTCTGAGTTGGAGCAGTTCTCCCTTCTCAAACAAATCGATGACGGGGTAAAATCAATTCTTTCCAGGAGTGCTCAAGTCACTGAAAGTATCAACCTTGAATACATTGCTCAAAAAGCTCCAAAGGTACCTAACGACTTTATTGAAAGGAAACATAAGACCAATATTATTAATGGAATGCTAAGTCAGAAGCCACTTCTGTTTATTCATGGAGTTACCAGAAGTACCAAAACTTTTCTTGTAAGCCAGTATGTAAGTGACTTCAACATCGCAAACTACTATTGGTACGATTTCAAAGTGAATCAGGGTGTGGGTGATAATTTTATCTTTAACGACCTCGTACATTTTCTTGACTCGGTTATCCCTAATGCCAATGTTAAAGAGAAATGGATAAGCCGAGAACTGAGTCTTAACAAATTAGTTACTCTTTGCACAGAGCAAATTCATGGTTCAACTTTCCAGTTGATCGTATTAGATAACATCCAATCTGTCTCAGTATTCAACGGACTTTTCGCTTTTCTCGAGATCCTTCTGAAAGAATCCAATGGTTCAATCAAGGTGATATTAATCTCGGAAGATCGGGATACCCTGAACCCCTCTGCAACTCTTGCATTACATAGCAATGTCATGGAACTAAATGGGTTCGACGAAGAGGAGATCATGGAGTTGATGAAAGCTAGTGGTTGTAATGTCGAAGGTGTTAATGAGAACTTGTTGACTTTGATTAGAGTGGGGACATCTGGGCATCCCGATTTTATCAATGGATTAATTACAGAAATAAATTCGGCCGCAAGTACAAGGCATACAGTGGCAGTCTTGGTTGAAAAGGTGATTGCTGGATGGAAGAATGTGGGAGGTTCGGAGGCGATCACAGAAGCTATCGCGAATCGAATTTACAATGTTCACCTTCAAACAACCGATGGAAAGAGGATGTTCAACCGTCTTTGTGCTCTGACTGGTCAGTTTTCAGGGGAGCTTGCAGAATACTTGGCAAGCATTGATCCAAAGGTCGCAGATGCTGGGATGATTTTTCAGCTGATAAGTAACAAGTTTCTTGATGTGTATCCAAATTCAAGATTCTCTGTCCCAACCCTCTTTCAAAGAGTTGGGATAAACAATCTTTCAAGTGATGAAAAACGAAATATACATTCGGCTGCTGCGGATTATCTGTTTACTCCGCGACGAGGCACTGTCGATTTTAAAGACGCTACGCAGTCCTGCTTTTATTTTCTCATGGCTGGCAAGATCGATGAAGTTCTAAGAAGATGTGGACTTCTATTGAGTCGAATTATTCTTGAGGATAAAGATATTACCACAATACGATATGTTATCAATGAGCTTAATATTTTTTTTAACCTTGACCTTGAGCCAAAATATAACAATCAATATTTACTCATCTTGATTTTGGCACTTAAGACTTATCACCAACTTAAGGATGTCAAAAATCAGGACCGGATATTGGCAAAAGTTCTCGCGATGCCTACCTCTTCTCTTGATCCAGTAAATCGTCTTTTTCGCCATATCTATCTCATTTACCACTATTCCCATGATCCAGAGAGATCTGAACAGTCGATAAATTGCGCCATCAAGATGGTTCAAATCATTACTCAGGAGCGATTACCAAAGGAACTAACCGACCCCAAATTCATGAATCAAGTTTTGAGCGTCCCGTTTTATTTCATCGCCAGACAGGAAAAACCGAGAATCGATTTGTTAGTGCTCCTCGTGAAGGCGTATTCGGCGGCAAAGATAGAACTTTCGCGAGTTTTTAGAAAGAAGGAACTATCAGATTTTTTCCAAATATTATTTACCAAGCTATATCGTAATTTGAGCATTGACCCATCGAGGGTAACTACTTTGGAGGAAGCAATCTCTGACTTGGAGGAACTAAGAAATCTGTTCGAAGTCAATGCACACTTATCAGCAACAAGAGATATTAGCTATCTAATAGGATGTCTTCTAAATGACCTCTCAAATGACTGTCATCGAACGCTTCAACATTTTGATCGAGCAAAGAATACCCACGTATCTAGTGACCTTTCTGATAACAAGATTCTTGCAGAAATCATAGTAGGCATGGCAGATTGTTATTACAAATCAAAGGATTATAAAAGTGCTTTGATGAAATATGAAGAGAGCATCAAAATTTTTGAAACCTCAAATATCAAGGATTTTCTATTACTACATACATATCGAAGGGCAGCAATCTCCCAATCCGAACTAGGCCTGAATATGGATGCCAAAAAGAATTTTTTTAAGGCACTGTCAATGGCCCGAAACTTAGGTACCCGTCGTGAGCAGAATAGTTTGGAAACTCTTGGAGATATGTCAACCTTCTATATCCATATCAACGAATATTATAACTCAGCAAAATGCTTTTCAATTATGGTCAGCATGTTGAACAATCCTGAACTTGCGGGATACATGCAAATCATATCTCATTCTCTTGGCTGGCTAACATTTACGCTGGATGGTAATTGGGATGGTAAACTAGTCAATCCTGATGGGACAAAGTCAAATGAGCCATGGGTAAAACCATACTTTGGCATGTATAACAAGACACTGGATTATCGAAGTCCTGAGTTATCAATTATAAAAGTCAAATTACTCTTGGCAACAACTCTTGCACATGTTGGTTTGCCAGATAAGGGTATCTCGATCTTTGAACAAGTGTCGATGTTTTCTCTTACCAAAAGCAACGATAAGATTTTGGCCGTAGGCACGCTGATGAAGTTTCATCCTTATCTCAAAAGCCTTCGAGATTTGAAAAGTGCTTTTCGATGTATCGTAAACCAATTCCGTCTTCTTAATGAAATTAATGATGTTGAACTACCGACTTCCCTTCGAGACAAGAATTTTTTTGATACAATTCTCACGCTTGAGGTAATACCTGTGGTGAACTCAATTATTGAAAAATACGATAATCAGATATCTTTCACTCGAGCGGAAGATTCTCTTCTTTACTTTCTTGCTCGTTGTGATGAACTGAGTGAGCCATCCAAATCTAAATTATGTGCATTTATTATGTCCGTACTAGGTTGGCTTTATGGTCAAAATCAACACTTACAATCGGATTATCAAGGCAAAGCAGCAAATTGGTTGTTCAAGAGTCATCGACTTGCGATTGTTATCAATTACTTGTATGTGATTATACACAATCGGATCTATTTTGATTTCATCTTGACTGTTGAGATTCGAGATTTGAGTAAGTTTGTTAAGAGAAACTTTGAAACTTTCTACCTCATTATGCAGAACTGGATAGATGCGCAATACTTTGTTGAGTTGTTTTCCAAACATTTTTTTCGGCTGTGGCTTAGCATCAGTCCTCCTGATGGGGAAGATGATTCTCAAGATGTAGATATTGTATCTAAGATACAATCAGTATTAAGAGGTGAAAATATTGTTGAGTTGGACTTTCCTGATCGAACTGTCATTATTACGTCAGCCATGATGAAACTTGATCAGGAATGTAACTTTGACCCGATTAAACTCAAAGTAGTAATTGAGGTCTGTTTCGATATGCTGACTGACAAGACGAAACATCATTTGGAATCTCTTTTAGAAGTCTATCATCAAGTAGCCAAACGCGCGATCGTCTCAAACTTGCAGAATATTGGCACTATGGTTTCTCTTGCTCAGAAAGCAGTTGATACTTTGGAAACCCTTGCAATGAAGCCCTATGTTATTGCAAATCCAGCCATTCAATTAAAGTTAGAAGAAATAATCAGAGAGATGAATGTCCTTTCTGGAAAGTTGCTATAGAACTTCTCATTAACAATAAAACTAAACATGCTTACCGACCCACAACTAAAATCAAAAATAGACACGCTCTGGGATAAATTCTGGTCTGGAAAAGTTGCCACTACCTTAAGGTAGTGGCAATAATAACAAAATGAATAATTACAAAACGATTTTTTTCAATGAGTATAAAATAGAATCCTATGCCTTTTACAAAAGTATTAATTCATATGGTATGGTCAACAAAAAAACGAGAGCCAATTCTCACCAAGGAACTTCGGGAAAAGGTTTTTGACCACATCCGCGCCAATGCAAATGATAAAGGGATTATTCTTGATACGATTGGCGGTTATGTTGACCATGTTCATGCCCTTTTTGTTTTGAAACATGATCAAACATTATCCAAAATAGCTATGTTATTGAAAGGCGAATCCTCACACTGGGTGAATGAGAATAATCTCTCAACTGGATATTTTGAATGGCAGGATGAATATTTTGCAGTTTCGGTAAGTGAGTCAATGGCGCAGAAGGTAAGGGATTACATTTTGAATCAGGAAGAACATCATCGAACTAAAACTTATGCAGAAGAAGATGATGAGTTCAGGAAGAGATTTGGATTTAAGGAGACAAATAAGGGGACAAAATGAATGCAAGCAAGAGAACCAAAATCCTTGTTGCCACTACCTTAAGGTAGTGGCAAGTGAGTCTACAAGCAACTCTGTAAACATCATCAAAACAAACATTTTGAATCAGGAAGAACATCATCGAACTAAAACTTATGCAGAGGAAGATGAGGAGTTCAGGAAGAAATCTGGATTTGGGGAGATGCAAAAGAGTGACAAAAAATGAACAAAAAAATATTAAGGAAAAATAAAGGAATTCCTTGTTGCCACTACCTTAAGGTAGTGGCAAAGTGAAAGAAAATGTACATGCAAATTTTCATGTGAAGCATTAGCAATATTTTGGATTGACACCAATGAACTACACTCTCCTCAGCTCAAACCTATCTTTCGTTCGTGTATAAAAAGCCCCGCCCATTCTCCCAATTGCATTCAGTTTCTCTGCATCAATCCTGAAATTATTAAACAATTCATCAGCGATGTGGAAGCGGAGGACTTCTCCGAAGATTGTAGCGGCTCCGCCCGGCTGGTTTCCGAAATGAATAATCTGATTTAACGTACACTCCATGCTGATGCTGGATTCTTTTACTCGCGGCGGTTTAATGAGGTCGCTGGGAGTTGGAGTTAAACCGGAAAGCAGAAATTCATCAACATCGGGAGGAACATCTGTTGCGCATTTGTTCATCTGTTCTGCAATCTCTTCCGAAACGATATTCACGACAAACTCTTTCGTCTCAACAACATTTCTGTAGGTGTCTTTGTGTGTTCCGTCTTTCCGAATCGAAGTCGAGAAAAGAATGATTGGTGGATTGGAACAAACAGCATTGAAGAAACTGAATGGTGCAAGGTTTCTGATTCCTTCTGCGCTGACTGTCGAGACAAAAGCAATAGGTCGCGGAACGACTGTGCCGATGAGGAGTTTGTAGATGTTATTGTATTCGTGTTCGTGTGGATTGATTATCATTGTAGGTTATTGGTGAGTGGTTAGTTGTGAGTAATCAATAGTCAGAAGTTATTTGATAACGACTAATTTCTGTGTTTGAAGATAGTTGTCGGTTTGCATCTTGCAGAAGTAAATTCCGCTTGGCTGTGTTGAGGCATCCCATGTTATTTGATATTCGCCCGGCTGTTTTTTTTCATTAACAAGTATAGAAATTTCATTACCTACAATATCATACACTTTTAAGGTCACGAAACTATTAACGGATAACTGATAACGAATAACTGTCGAAGGATTAAATGGATTAGGATAATTCTGCTCTAATCGAAAACCGTACGATTTCTCCGATGCATCCCAATCAAGAACTCCGGTTAAGCGGACGTTTTCAATTTTCAACTCATAACTGCTATCGGGATTTGTCGGCGTTTGAATGTAAAGAATATTCTTGAGTGTATCGTAATAATATCCATCGTTTCCTTGTCGCAGTGCAACGTATGAGTATTTTTCATTGACAGTTGTCCCGTTCATTGTTATATCAACCGGATGTTTCTTCATCAAATGAATTTCAGATAAATAAACACGATGTGTCGGTTTTCCTGTGTATGTTCCTTTCGTCGGATTGATTGTGAGAGTGAGAATTGTATCCGAGCCGGATGTGGTGAGTTCCTGAGAGAATTCTGTCTTTGCAAAACTTCCATCCTGATATTCTAATGTCTTTCCATCGTCTTCATACATGGAATTGGTAAATTGAAAATCGGTTGTTGGATGTGGATAGACTGCAAGTCGAAGCGTATCGAGCGGACGTTCATCGGTGTAGTTCATCGGGAATTGCATCGGAATGATGCTTCCTGCTTTCACAAATATCGGCATCGTTTCGAGAGGCGTTTGAATCGTGATTGTTTGTTTGCCGAAATAAAAATTATCCGTCCAGAAATCAATCCAACCTCCCTTGGGGAGATAAATATTTTTTGATGTTTGACCTGCTTGAACCACAGGAGAAACCAGCATCGAACTTCCCCACATATACGAAGAACTTTCATTTGTCAGATTTGCATCTGTCATGTCATCAAAAAATAATGGATAGGCTAAAGGATAACCGGTTTTGCTATTGAGTTCTGCAAGCGTATAGATATAGGGAAGAAGTTGATACCGGAGTTCGATATACTTTTTACTGATTGCTTCTGCTTCGCTTCCGTAGCCCCACGGCTCGGTCGGTTGGTCAACTCCATGTGCGCGGGTGATGGGACAAAATGTTCCGTACTGCATCCATCGTACGTACAATTCGGGCGTGGTTGTGCCGCAACAAAATCCACCGATGTCGGAATTATGATACACGATTCCTGACATTCCCATATTCAACATCATCGGAAGTTGAACGGCAAGTCCGCCGAATGTCCGGGAAACATCACCAGACCAAATCGAAACGCCGTAGCGTTGAATACCTGCAAATCCCGAACGAGTGAGATTGAAGAAGCGCTGGTTCGGTCTGAATGAATTGAATCCTTCGTACAGAGTTTTCGCCCAGAGAAGATTCATGATATTGTGAACCTTCGGAGTTTTTCCCAAGTAATGATACATCGAATCGGGATGACGTTCCGGTTCGCAGAGGTCAGTCCAAATTCCGGCAAGTTCATTTCCGAAAAATGCCGGGTGCTTGTTCCACCACCATTGTTGTGCGGCAGGGTTTGTTAAATCAAGCAAGTACGCGTTGCAATTACACGACCACCAATTTGCAAGGACAAACGGTGAACCATTTTGAGAGAATTTTCCGAGATACCCATTGCTTGCCGCCGCGCTGTAGTTTGATGAAGGCTCAATAATGTACGGCTCGGTAATGACAATCGTTTTTATTCCTTGCCCAAGAAAATCAGACATCATTTGAAATGGGTTGGGAAACGCTGAAGATTTCCAACTGATATCGCCCATGTGTTGGAACCAATACAAATCTAGAATGATTGCATCGCATGGGATCTGTTTATCTCTCATTGTTTGAATCATCGAACGGGCTTCCGTTTCATTTCTGTAACCATATTTGGATTGAATAAAACCAAGCGCCCATTTCGGAGGAAGCGGCTGATTACCGGTGAGCCAAGTAAATTTGTCAAGTTGTCTAGAAACAGTTTCTTTTGCGATGAGATAATAAGTTAGTTCGCCTCCGTCAGCTGTGTATGTAAAGATTGAGGAATTTGTTTTTCCTAAATCGTAATGCCCGCGATACGTATTATCAAAATATAAAGCATAGCCGTTTGATGTTGCAAGAAACGGAATGTTCGCGTTCATGTTTGGCAAGGCGTTTTGATAACCGCCGATTGCAACATTGTATGACTCGAACGAAAGTCCCCGTTTATCGAGTTGCGTTCCTCGTTCACCGGTTCCATAGAAATGGTCATTGGTTGTAAGATTAAAACCGGCAATTCGCTTCTCTCCTTGCCTTGATAGTCCGCCAGAAGCAGGTTCAGAGAGGAGGAGTTTATTCATTGAATTATAAAAAGAAAACCGTAAGGGATATTTCTTGCACTGTATTATTATTTCGGCAAGGTCAATAGTAAGCAACGAATCAGTTTCTGTAATTGTCGGCACAATTCCGACTGTACTTTTTATTACTACAAAGGAAGAGTCGGATTGAGAAGTTGAATCCGGAAGATATTCTACACGAAGGATGTAACTTTTAATCGAAAAGAATTTTACTGACGCAGAACCGGCAAAAACCTGAACCGTATTATTGTTGACTGTGTATCGAGTATAATTGGAGAGGTAAGTTTGAGAATACAGAAATGAGGTGAAGAACAAAAGAAATATTGATGATAATGCAAATCGGAGAATTGGCTGTTTCACTTCTTCACTTTCGGGTTGTGGAAAAAAGACGGACGAGCGGCATCTTTTAGACTGAGTCGTTGTTCGTTAAAAGAATCTGCCAAAGATACCAAAGCCCTTGAATAAAAACAATCATTTTCCTTTGGAGAAGGCGTGCTTTTTCTTTACAATTGTCAGCGATGAACCAAATACGAATTCAAACGGATAATCAGAGAGATACAGTCATTCAATGAATCGAAAGCGCATAATTATTTTATGTTTCGGGCTTTGTGTTTTGGTATTCTTTTCTTTGAATGCTCAGCAAGATTGGTTGGGAAGTGACTCGTTATATAAAGAATCGTTCACTTTATCAAGGCATGAATTTATTGTCCAACTTTCTCGTCAGTTCATCGTTCATGGGAGTGAAGTTGTGTTCCTCGATTCATTAAAACTCGTTCGAGGCGAAGATTATCAGTTGGATGAACGTTTTGGCATCGTGAAATTGAATGCTCGCGATTCATCAAATCAAACAAAAACACATAAAATTGAAATTTTGTACAAAGCGCTTCCGGTTTCATTTAAGGAAAAGTATCGGCACCGGGAATTGGTAAGGGAAGTTGATTCCTTAAAAAAGGTTCAGTCTGTGGTGAAGAAAGTGGAAGAGCCGTTTTCGTTCAATGATGTCTTTGGGAAATCAAATCTGCAAAAAAGCGGAAGCATTGTTCGTGGATTGACAATCGGCTCGAACAGGGACTTGTCATTGAATTCCGGATTTCGTTTGCAAATGGCAGGAAATCTCTCCGACGATATTGAAGTCATTGCTGCACTGACGGATGAAAATTCTCCGATTCAACCGGAAGGAACAACGCAAACGCTTCAGGAGGTGGACAAAGTCTTTGTCGAGTTGAGAAGTAAAAATGTTAGCGCTACGCTTGGTGATTTCAATTTTAATGTCGAGGGGAGTGAGTTCGCTTCCTTTACAAGAAAGTTACAAGGTGGGAAACTTGATGCAAATTACCGAACCGGTTTTTCCAATGGAACGATATTGGTGGCAGGAGCAACGACAAGAGGAAAGTATCATTCCATCTCGTTTATTGGTTTGAATAGCGTTCAGGGTCCGTACAGATTACAAGGCAAAAACGGTGAACAGGAAATCATTGTCATTGCCGGGAGCGAACGCGTATATATTAACGGAGAACAGATGACGCGGGGAGAACTGAATGATTACACAATCGAATATGGAACGGGCGAAGTAACATTTACTACAAAGCGACTCATTTCTCATGCCTCCAGAATTACCATTGACTTTGAATACAACGATAGAAGATACAATCGTTCTTTACTGGCAACGCAGGTTGAAAGTAAGTTTCTGAAAGATAAATACAGTATCGGTTTTTCGTTTGCTAAAGAATCGGATGACCATGACTCCCCTGTGGATTTGGTGTTCAGCGAAACGGACAAAGGAGTTCTTGAACAAGCAGGAGGTAATCCGCTTTCTGCATACCGTTCAGGAATTGATTCTGTAGGAGCGGGGAAGGGGAATTATGTACGAATTGATACGTTCGCCCATTCGGCTAATACTCAAACAAATATTCCCTATTTGCTTTATCGTTTCGAGCCGGTTGATACTTTGAATGCTTTGTATTTGGTCACGTTCAGTTTCGTCGGTTCCGGCAACGGAGATTACGAAAAGGTTTCTGTCGGAAACTATAATTTTGTTGGAATATCGAAGGGAAGTTATTTGCCGATTCGATTGCTTCCTTTGCCGGAGCAACATTCGATGCTTGATGTTTCAATAAAAGCAAAGCCCGTTGAATCAGTTCAGTTTTCAGGAGAGTTTTCACATTCTGTATTTGATAGAAATAGGTTCTCCTCGCTTGATGATGACATGAATGATGGGAATGCTTACAAGTTTCTGTTTGAATTTCAACCAAAAGAAATACTTGTTGGAAATACAAACTTCGGCTCAATGGCTATATCCCTAAGCGAACGATTCATCGCTCGCAATTTCAACACGTTAGACAGATTCAATGAAATTGAATTTGACAGAAAATGGTCTTCAGAAGGAATTGGCGGAGAGGAAAAAATCCGGGAAGCGAAATTGAATTATCGTCCCGCAGAACAAACGATGTTACTCGGAAGTTACGGAACGATGTCCAAAGGCGATTTCTCCTCGAAGCGCTTCTCTGCCGGAGTTGGGTTAAACGGTGTAAAATCTCCTTCTGTCAATTATCAAGTTGAAAATGTCTGGAGCAAGAACAATTTCAATTCCTCAAACGGTTGGTGGTTAAAACAGCAAGGGAATTCGTCATACAATTTCTCAGATGATGTTACTGCTTCGTTCAAAATCGAACAGGAAAACAAGCAGATGAAGGATAATGTAAGTGATTCGCTTCAGTGGGGAAGTTACCGGCTTGTTGATTTCGGTCCATCAGTTTCGTTGAAGAATCTCTGGCGGATGTCATTGAAGGCAGCATTGGGTTGGAGAGTGCTGGATTCTCTGAAGTCTTCGTCTATCATTCCTACTTCAAACATATTTGTACAACATTATGGATGGGAGTTAACCGATTGGAGTTCATTCACTTCCAAGATTGATTTAACGGTAAGAAATCAGAAAGAAAAATTGAATAATCAAACGGATGATGCTTTCCTTATTCGATGGCAAACGAAGTACAATCCTTTCGAGAGGGGAATTGAGACAGATTGGTTTTATGAAGTCGCCTCAGAGCGGACTGCCAAAATGGAACGAATCTTCCAGCGAGTTGCCAAAGGGTCAGGAAATTACATGTACGCAGGGGATGTCAATCAAAACAGAATTGTGGACGAACCGGACTTCCAGCCGACGAGATTTGACGGAGAATACATTGCCTTTCTCTATCCATCTCAAGAATATATTCCTGTAACAGAGGTGAAATCAAGCGTTCGGTTCAGGGGGAATGGGTCACGACTTTTTGGTAAGTCGAATTTCCTCTCAGCACTCTCAAACGAAACCTATTTCCGTGTTGAAGAGCGGAGTACGGAATCTGATAAATCAGTACTGTACTTGATGAAATTGGAGAGATTTCTAAACGAACAAACCACAATCACAGGGAGCAATTACTTTTCAAACGATTTCTATTTGTTTGAAAATCAATCGGAATTCTCCGTTCGATTAAGATACAGCCAACGAAAGGGTTTGACTCAGTTGGCAACTCAAAACGAATTGACCTATACACGTGAGCGGGCAATCAGGTTACGATTTGCTTTGTTGAAGGAAATATCCAACCAGACTGATTATGTTGTGAAGGACGATAATTTGCTTGCTAATCAATTCAGCAGTCGAATGAGAAACATTACATCAACGCTGCTAAGTTCTGATTTTTCATATCGTCCGAGACAGGAACTTGAACTTGGAATGAAGTTCGGAGTTGGTTCTGCTACGAACTATGGTAAGGACAATGCCGACCTGAACGAACAATCAATCCGAATTATTTATTCGTTTGAGGAAGCCGGACAAATGAAGGTGGAATTTATTCGGGAAGAAGCGGTATTAAGCAATTCACTCACTTTTATTCCGTTTGAATTGACTTCCGGCAGGGTCGCGGGGAAAACCTGGCTTCTGCGTCTTCAATCGGATTACCGGTTGACTCAATTTCTTCAGGCGAACTTACACTACGAAGGAAGGGTCGAGGGAGAGCGGGAACCGGTACATACCGCGCAGGCAGAAGTGCGGGCATTTTTCTGAAAATGTTCTTTCAATTTTTCAAACCACTGCATAAGACAATGTCAAGAAAAATATTTTCTGGAAAAGGATTTAACCCTTGTTTTTGTAGTTGATTCTGGTTATACTTAGCCCGCGTTTATGCGCGAACGAAGAGTGTGTGGCTCTCGAAAAAAAATCTCTCCAATCATTTTTCAATTTTTATTTTTTGACTGATACAACCGGGGCAAACGGTTGTCTTGTTCTCCGTACTTTGAGCAAGAAATATTTACATGATTTTATCGCAGTTACAGTGTCTGCTAATTTATGGTTTCTGATACTCTCGTTGCAACCGAAGTTGCTCCACTATCCACGTTGATTCGAAAGAAGATGAAAGCAGAAAACAAAGAATTCGAATCTCCGTCAGTTCGTACAATCACGAAAGTGTTTTGTACTTCATTTGATTCCCGCATCGGGAAAATTTATGTTGCGTCAACAGAACAGGGAGTCTGTAAAATCAGTCTTCCGAAGGAAAACAGAAAAGATTTTATCAACTGGATTGATGAACATATTAATCTTGATGCTGTCATTGATAACCGTTCGAGAAACAAAGAAGTGATTGACCAACTCACGAGGTATTTCGACGGGAAACTTGCAAAGTTCAAACTCCAATACGATATGCTCGGAACGCCGTTTCAAATTCGTGTCTGGAAAGAATTAATGAAGATCGAGTACGGAACAACAATCTCCTACAAACAATTGGCAAAACGAGTAAAAGCGCCGCAAGCGTTTCAGGCAGTTGGTCGGGCGAATGCTACGAATCCACTGCCGATTGTTATTCCGTGTCATCGGGTTCTCGGTTCAAACGGTTCGCTCGTCGGTTATGGAGCAGGAATTAAGACAAAAGAATTTTTACTTCGCCTCGAAGGCGCAATTATGCTTTGATTGGTTTCAAAAACCAACAATGAAATTTTCAGACCGGACTATTGTTCGGTCTTTTTTTTGAAATTCTTCTTTGACAATTCATCACATTTGCCTATCATTGCACACACAAAATCGAACTCAATGACTTTTCTTCAAGAATTAAATCCGGTACAGCGAGATGCTGTAAAAGCGTTAGATGGTCCGGTCCTGATTGTTGCCGGTGCTGGAAGCGGTAAGACACGAGTCCTCACGTATCGCATTGCGCATTTGCTTTCCATCGGAGTCCCGGCGTACCAGATTCTCGCACTGACATTCACGAACAAAGCCGCAAACGAAATGAAGGAACGCATTCACAAAATTGTCGGAGAAAAAAGTCATTCGTTGTGGATGGGGACTTTCCATTCCGTCTTTGCAAGAATTCTCCGCTCCGAGTGTACGAAGATTGGCTTCGAGAAAAACTTTTCGATTTATGATGACAGCGATAGCGTCAGTCTCATCAAACGCATTATGAATTCGATGGGGATTTCGACTCAACAGTTCAATCCGAATGCGATTCAATCGTCCATTAGCAAAGCGAAGAACCAACTTGTAACGCCGGACGAGTTTGGCAGATATGCCGGTTCAATGTATGAAGAAAAAACAACGGTCATTTTTGCTGAGTATCAGAAGCAACTTCTTCAAAGCAATGCAATGGATTTTGATGATTTACTTCTCAAACCGATTACTCTCTTCCATCAGCATAGCGATGCTTTACAAAAATATCAGGACAGGTTTCGCTTCATTCTCGTTGATGAATATCAGGATACGAATCATGTTCAGTACATCTTACTGAAAACGCTTGCGGAGAAATACAAGAACATCTGTGTCGTTGGGGATGATGCACAGAGTATCTATGCGTTTCGGGGAGCCGATATCAGAAACATCCTCGATTTTCAAAAAGATTATCCGAACGCCAAAACGTTCCGGCTTGAACAGAATTACCGCTCGACAAAGTTTATTCTCGGAGCGGCTGACCGTCTTATCAAACATAATCAAGGACAAATTCACAAAACACTTTGGACAGACAACGACGAAGGCGACCCGATTCATGTCATTGAATGTGTTGATGACCGTGAAGAGGGAAGTCAGATTGTGAATCGGATTACGAACGATGCACAACGGTTCAAGTTAGATTTGAAACACTTTGCTGTGTTGTATCGAACGAATGCTCAGTCACGTTCCCTTGAAGATGCAATGAGAAAAAACAGTATTCCGTATGTCATCGTTGGCGGTGTGGCTTTTTATCAACGGAAAGAAATCAAAGATGTGCTTGCGTACTTTCGCGTAGTTGTTAATCCGCAAGACACGGAAAGTTTATTACGTGTCGTCAACTACCCTGTTCGGGGACTTGGTGATGTAGCGCTCGGGAACATCAAGGAGTTTGCAGTTCAGAATAATATTTCTTTGCTCGAAAGTGTTCATCGTTCAAAAGAGAATCTGAAACTAAGTCCTCGTGCTAAATCGGGAGCGAATCAATTTTCTCAGATGATTAAGAAATATACCGAACTCGAGAACGCAGTTTCGATGAGCGAATTCTCCCGTGCATTTGTTGATGAAATCGGTCTGCTGAAAATGTTTAAGGAAGAAGCAACACCGGAATCTATGGCTCGATGGGAAAATGTGCAGGAGTTGCTTTCGGCAATTTCAGAATATCAGGACGAACATCCGGAAGCAACATTCGAACAGTTTCTTGAAGAAGTTGCGCTCGTTTCTGATGTTGACCAATGGGAAGATAAACACAATGCGATTACGCTGATGACACTGCACAGCGCGAAAGGATTGGAGTTTCCCGTTGTTTTTGTTTCCGGACTTGAGGAAGGATTGCTTCCATTTTATTCTTCACAAGTTGAAGAAAATGAACTCGAAGAGGAGCGTCGGTTGTTGTATGTCGGTATTACGAGAGCGATGAAGAAACTTTATCTTACATACACCCGTAGTCGTTATCGTTTCGGTGATGTTACGTTTCAGTCTCCTTCCCGTTTTATTTCGGAAATTCAGGGGAAGGGTGTTGAAGCCTATAACTCATTCAAGCGATTTCATCAACGGAAAGACGAAAACAGTTATTCGCCATCGTACAAAAAGAAAAGCTATCAACAAGAACGAGAAATATTTGCGGACACGATGCCCGACTATGAGAGCATGAATGATGTTTCAAAAGGTTTGCGTGTCGGTAGCATCGTTGAGCATGAAGAGTTTGGTCGGGGAAGGACGTTGAGTATTTCCGGAAAAGGGGATATGATGAAAGCAGTTGTGTTGTTTGAAAGTGTCGGAGCGAAAAGTCTTATGGTAAAATATGCACGGCTATTGATTTTCTCCTGATGAAAATATTTCTGAACATACTGAAATCAATTTGGTACTACATCAAAGGAGTCTATCTTCGGTTCAAAGAGGAAGATATTCTCTTTATGGCTTCGGGTTTGTCGTTCAATGGCATTCTCTGTTTGATTCCGTTGCTGTTGTTGCTGACTTCATTGCTCGGCATTTTTCTCAGTTCCGATGAACTCGCATTGAAACAACTGAACGAAGTGTTGAACACAGCGTTTCCCTCCGAGCCATACGCGCTCACTATCAAAGAAACGATTCAACAAGTAATGGAAGACACGATGAATCATAAAACATCGTACGGTTTAATCGGGATGGGAATTTTACTGTGGACTGCAACATCGCTCTTCAGCGCGACGCGAACAATTCTAAACAGAATTTACCGAAGCAAATCATCCAAACTTGTCATCCTGACAATTCTTGAAGATTTGCTCTGGGTTGTCATCGTCGGTGTGTTGTTTATTGTGACAAGTATTTTCCCGTGGTTGATGTCGGTTGCCGAATCGCTTGTGCATGAAGTTCCATCCTTCGGCAGGATTGATTTGAAAGCAGTTTTGGATTTTGTCCCTTCTGCCGTTTCTATCTTTCTGACGTTCCTCATGTTTTTCATCCTGTACCGTTTTGTTCCCGATTATGGTGTAAACACGAAAACAGGAATCATTTCTGCCATTGCAACAACAATTATGTGGATTGGCGCCGGGAAACTGTTCGGATGGTATCTGGCACAGTTTCATTCGTTCACAAAATTATATGGAACATACGCGTTTATGCTTGTTTTCATCGTCTGGATTTATTATTCTTCTGTTGTCTTTATCGTTGGTGCGATAATGGGACAACTTTACAAAGAACAACCAAAGGAATAACACAATGGAAAACCACAACGAAGAACGGAATCTTGTTCCCATCGAAACATATTCCAGTCAAATGGATGCTCAACTTGCGCAAGCAACATTATCTGCCGCAGGAATTGAGTCGTTAATTTCAAGTGATGATGCTGGCGGAATGTTACAATACATGGACTATGTAAAAGGAGTAAAACTTTTTGTTGATGAAACAAATCTCGAAGAAGCCAAGACATTGCTCGAACAACAAGCAACTCCTGAAACAGACGAAGCACAACCTTCAGAATCTTTGTGAATCAACTTTGTGTTCTCCGCGTTTCTGCGGTTCAATTTCTTTTATCAATCTAATTTAACATGTTCAATCATATCTTTCGTACAAAAAGTCTCGATGCAATTCTCAAAGACACTGAAGAACCACAGCATCAATTAAAACGAACGCTTGGTGTTTTCGATTTGCTGATGCTTGGCATCGGCGCAATCATCGGCACGGGAATATTTGCAGTCGTCGGAACTGCCGCCGCCGGTGGCGCAGACCATCTCGGCGCCGGTCCCGGTGTGATGGTTTCTTTTTTGATTACTGCCGTTGCTTGTGCTTTTTGTGCGTTGTGTTATGCTGAGTTTGCTTCGATGGTTCCGATTTCAGGAAGCGCATATACTTATTCGTATGCAACACTCGGTGAACTTATTGCATGGATTATCGGCTGGGATTTGATTATCGAATACGCTATTGGAAATGTTGCCGTTGCAATTTCATGGGCGGCGTACTTTCATCAATTATTCGACGGCATGGGAGTTCATATTCCTGCATGGATTTCTGTTGACTATCGCTCGGCGGTTCAAGCGGCGAGTGCCGTTGCAATTGAGGGCGCACCGAATCCGGCAAACTCGCTGGCGTACGAAGCGTTTTTGAATCATCCCACATTTCTTGGAATTCCCATCGTATTCAATTTTCTGGCATTTACTATCGTCGGCTTCGTTACATGGATTCTTGTCATAGGAGTAAAAGAATCGGCACGAGTGAATAATCTTATGGTGATTCTGAAGATCGTCATTCTCTTTTTCTTCATCGGAGTTGGCGCGATGTATGTCAAGCCCGAAAACTGGTCTCCATTCTTTCCGAACGGATTGACAGGTGTGTGGACGGGAGCGAGTTTAATCTTCTTCGCCTTCATCGGGTTCGATGCAATTTCCACTGCGGCAGAAGAATGTAAAAATCCCGCGAAAGATATGCCGAGGGGAATTTTGTGGTCGCTGTTTATTTGCACATTGATTTATGTCGCTACAGCCGCCGTTCTTACCGGCATCATTCCGTGGAACCAACTTGGTGTTGCTGACCCGCTTGCCGCCGCGTTATCGTACCTGCAACTTGATTGGGCGGCGGGAATTGTTTCCTTCGGTGCAGTCGTGGCGATGACAGCCGTTCTCCTTGTCTTTCAACTTGGTCAGCCGAGAATATTTTTTGCCATGTCCCGCGATGGATTGCTGCCAAAAATATTTGCCAGAGTTCATCCGAAATATAAAACACCTCATGTTACAACAATTTGGACTGGAGTTGCTGTTGCAGTCTTTTCAAGTTTTGCCAATTTAAATGAGATTGTCGAACTCACAAATATCGGAACTCTCTTCGCATTCATGCTTGTTTGTCTCGGTGTGTTAATCTTAAGAAAAAAAGATCCGAACAGACGTCGCTCATTCAAAACGCCTTGGGTTCCGCTCGTACCGTTGCTCGGCATCGGAATGTGTTTATATTTGATGCTCGGTTTACCGTGGGTTACTTGGGCTCGGTTTGGAGTCTGGTTACTCATCGGAGCGGCGGTATATTTCTTCTATGGATTCCGGCACAGCAAACAAAAAGTAACAGCATAAGATTTTCAGTACAACGCTCGCATTCACATAACACGGAAGGGAAGAATATTCCCGACCACAACATGGAGAACTACAATGAAAAAATTCCTTCTTTTTCCATCAATGGTTCTTGTTCTTACAATAAATATTTTTGCCCAATCAGATTCGATTCATAAAACCACATTTGTCGAACGAAATTTGGGCGGACCACGTTTGGGCTTGACCTACATTGCCGACAACGGTGAATTAACTCAATCATTCAAGGGCAAAAACCTTGGAAGATTGATAAGTCAGTTTGGTTGGTTGTTTGAGTATCAGGTCATTCCGAAAAGCGAAGCGCCAACGTTTCTTGTACAATTCAGCGCGATGGTTTCCGGAGTTGAGCAGGGAGTGTTTTATCCAAACATTGCGCTTGTTATGGGACTTCGAACATTCGATGGATATGAACTTGGCTTGGGACCAAATATCATGCTTGGAAGCGGAATGATTTCGCACTCAGCGTTGATGGTTGGTATCGGCAAAAATTTTATGTACGGAGATGTCAACATCCCCGTCAATCTTTCCATCTCGACAAGCCCGAAAGGAACGAGAGTGAATTTTACGTTCGGGTATGCGATAGCAAAAGCGAAATGAATAAGATTTTCTAGTTAACATTATCAAAAAAATCAATTTCAAGAAAGGAGTAATATGAAATCCCTTAAGTTAATTGCAATATTTCTCTCTGTTCTTTGCTTTGTCGGTTCTTCTTCTGGGCAAACCGATACTACTCAAGGTTTAGATATGGAAGGGAAGTTAGCTTTGTCCTTCCAACTTGGAGGTTATTTGCAAATTTCATCGTTTGATGGTTCGTTACTATCAATAAAAAAGATGATCAATAATGAATCTGCTTGGCGCATGGGAATAGGTTTGAGTGGGAGTCATACAGAAGGCGAGGAAATACGATACTCGGATTATTCCGTTCAAGAAAATGATGATTCGAGGCTTAGTGTATATCTGACGTTATCAAAGCAGAATTATTTTAATAACAATGAGAAATTCCGTGGCTACTATGGAATAGGAGGACGAACTGATTATCAACATGCTTGGGGTACAGATGTAGAAGGCTACTCAAGAGAGACGATAAAATTTGGACCTTCAGGATATTTAGGGGTAGAATGGCTTGTCAATAGACAAATTAGTTTGACATGCGAGTACGGAGCGTATCTTTATTTTTCTTATTCACAATACAAAATATATGTTGTAAGTCTATCGAGAGAAGTTGTTACAAGAAACCGTATGATAGGGTTTTCAAATGATGGCGTAAAAGTAGGTGTGTCTGTTTATTTCTAAATAACAAAAGCAAAATAGGTTTAATCTGTGGAAGGTAACATAACGCAGGTCTTTGTCGTGTAGGATGGTTCCACAGATTTCGATAGCCATCCTACGTGTATACTCTACTTTTCAATTTGAAAAGGCAATCTGTCGCCCCCGCAGATCAGAACAAAGACAGGGGGCTTTATTTTTACTTGTCCTGCGCCATATTATTTCATTTCATTTATCATTATATTTCATTCAGAAATCATAACTGAACAACCGAATGAAATATTACCAGCAGATTACTTTTTCGCTCTTTCTCCTATTTTTCTTTGTTTTTGATGCAGATGCTCAGGTTTCACTTTCCGTGACATCTTTGAGTTTCGGCAACAAAAGTACAGCAAACACCGACAGTTTATCTTTTTGGATATGGAACAGCAACGATACTACTGTTTCCATAAACGATATTAATACGCACGACACGGTATTTTCTGTCCGGGATACACAGTTCACCATTCAAGCGCATGATAGTTCGCGTGTGTGGGTCTATTTTTATTCAAAGCATAATCTGAGTTATCAGGATGTAGGAGTTATAAAGGTATCAGGCACGCAAGGAGATTTGGCGCTCACTCTTTCCGGAACAAAACAGTATCCGGATACTTACTACAGTTCAACTCAAGGACTTTCAGGGGAGGCGCTGAAAACTGCATTGAGAAATCTTGTTATCAATCACACCAATCGGGGATACAATACAATACGAGATAAAATGTTTTTGGAAATTGACCCGGTAGGTGGTCAACTTGAATGTGTGTACACGGGCAGACAAATTCCAGTTACAACTCGCGATGATATGCAGACCAACGGCAATTTCAACACCGAGCATACATGGCCCCAATCAACATTCAGTCAACAAGAACCGGAACGTGCTGACATCAATCATCTCTTTCCTACAGATGAAACAGCGAATAATCAACGCAGTAATTATCCGTTTGATGTCGTCGTTTCAAATATTACTTGGTCGGTTGGCGGTTCTAAACTTGGGAGAAATGCAAGTAACACAATTGTGTTTGAACCACGCGATGTACATAAGGGCGACCTTTCACGTGCGATGCTTTACTTCATCATCCGCTACCAGAATTGGGCAATGTATTGGACGAATAGCGGTGTGAATCAGGAAGCGGTTTTCAGAAATTGGAACAAACAAGACCCTGTTTCGACAAAAGAAACCAATCGTAATAATGCAGTTGCTCAGTCGAGTGTGCAAGGAAAGCGCAATCCGTTTATTGACCATCCGGAATTCGTTGACCGCATTTCTGATTTTGATGGAACTGCAACTGTAACAGCTTCACCGCGACTTGTCATTCCATCAACACAAATTAATTTCGGAACGACACCGCAAAATGACACAACAAGTTTTCAATTAGCAGTTGTCAATGCCGGTTCGGCTTCGCTGACAATAACTTCTGCCGTTTCATCTGATTCTGCTTTTTCGATTTCATTTCCTTCATCAACAATTTCTGCCGATAGTTATTTGTATGCAACTGTTCGATTTATCCCAAGGCAAGGGAACCAGTCATATTCCGGAACGATTGTCGTAAACAGTTCTGATACGCAAACCGGGGCGATAACAATTAATGTCAACGGTAATTCAACGGCAACAAGTACAGCACGGATTTCCGGTCTTGTCTTCAATGATATTGATGGAAATGGAACGAAAGATGAGACTGATGGAGTATTAGAGAATTGGAGCATCTATCTTTCAGGTGCTGCAAGTGAAACGACGCTGACCGATGTGAACGGGAATTATTTGTTCACTGAACTTCCGGCTGGAACATATTCCGTTCGAGAAGAACAGCGTGCAGGTTGGGATAGAACGTTACCCGTGACAGATTCCTACTCGATTGTGTTAGGAATAGGTCAAGATACAAGTGGGTTTGATTTCGGGAATAAACTTCAATCATTTATCATCGTTGCAACAGCAAGTACAGGCGGTAATATTTCTCCGTCGGATACGGTAACAATCAATTACGGTGATGACCAACAATTTACCATTACGCCGAACAAAGGCTATCAACTCGATAGTCTTCTCGTTGATGAATCCAACGTAGATTCGCTCGATAGTTTTACATTTACAAATGTAACCTCGAATCATTCCATCGCCGCGTATTTCTCGGCAATTATTCCAACAATCTCCGGGATGAAATTTAATGACACGAACGCGAACGGCGTGTTGGATGGTAATGAAAGCGGATTGGAGAATTGGAGTATCGTTTTATCCGGCGCTATGAATGACACGACTCAAACGGATTCATTGGGTAACTATTCATTTACAAACCTGATTGAAGGGAAGTATCTTGTCAGCGAAGTTCAGCAAGTCGGATGGAACCAAACAACAACCAATCCTGATTCAATTACAATCGGACCATACACCGTTCAAACCGGAATTAATTTCGGAAATGTGTTCGGCGTTGATTGTATTTTTTCGGCAGGATGGAATATGATTTCGAATCCATTATATCCATCACGAAGAGTTGCTGTCGTTTTGCCCGAAGGTTCGCCTGCCTACGGATTTTTCAACGGATATATTCAGTCAGAAACATTGTTCGTAGGTTATGGATACTGGAAAAAATTTCCCGTTGCTGATTCTGTCAGAATATTTGGAGACGCTGTTTCAAGGGATTCAATTGAGGTAGATGCCGGATGGAATTTGATAGGTATGATTAGTTCTGCTGTTCCGCCTGTTTGCATTCAACCGATAGGAACAACAATTGAATCTCCTTTTTATCAGTTTGATTCCGGCTATATCGAATCTGATGTTCTTCAGCCTTGTAAGGCATATTGGGTGAAAGTTTCTCAGGCAGGGCAACTGTTGTTGGATGTCAATTGTACAACAAACAATATTATACAGAAGAAGTAAACTTATTGGGGATTTCAAAATGTCTTCGTAATTTCATGGCATAATTCAACATATCCATAGATAAAAATGAAGAACCAAGACATACGATGGCAACAACGCCTGAATAACTTTGAGAAAGCGCTTGGGCATCTGGAAGATGCACTGAATATTTCACAGCCGGATATAATTCAAAAAGCCGGTTTGATTCAGTTCTTTGAAATGAGCTTTGAACTCGCATGGAATACTCTCAAGGATTATCTTGAAGAACAAGGATTCGCGGATGTTAAAACTCCCAGAGCAGCAATCAAAAAAGGATTTGAAATAGGGTTGATTCAGGACGGAAGAAGTTGGCTACAATTATTAGAGAACAGAAACCTTACTTCACATGCGTACGACGAGAGAGCCGCAACAGAAATTGAAATGAGCATCCGCCAAAACTATTTTGCATTGCTATTATCCCTCTTCAATTCATTGAAAGCCTTACAACCGTGAACGTAGACGTTGGATTGTCGGAACAGGATACTTCCAATATTCTTGAAGTGTTAGAGCAATTTCCAGAAGTTGATGAAGCGGTTATTTACGGAAGCAGAGCAAAAGGAAATTATCGTTCCGGTAGTGATGTCGACATTGCATTAAAGGGAAATCAACTTACTTACAATACGATAGTTTCAATTAGTTTTCAACTTAACGAAGACACGCTCTTGCCTTATCATTTTGATGTAACAGATTATAGTAAAATCAGCAACTCAGATTTACGTGAACATATTGATCGGGTTGGAAAAAAATTCTATAGTAGGCAGAATCAGAAATCAAGGTAGAGTCTATTAGCTTATGCACTTGCGAGTGTAATCTTCGTAATCTCAGGGGGACAATTCAATCTTACTGGAATTCCCACCGTTCCCAATCCTCTGTTCACATATAATTTTGAATCGCCGAGTGCATAGAGACCTGACACGTAAGGAGAAGCCATTCGTGCGGGTGAGATAACATTGTTACTTGAGCGGAAGAAGACGACCTGTCCTCCGTGAGTATGCCCACTGAACGTAACATCAATTCCTCGTTCCTTGGCAACTTCAAAGAAATAGGGGCGATGACACATCAGAATCTTTGAACCGGGCTTGTCTACATTCCGCATTGCCTGTGTGATGGCAAAGTCGGCTTGCTTGTTCGTTCCGATGTCATCAACACCGAGAAGGTATAACAACTCGCCATTCATTTCGATCTTCACACTGTTGTTTCTGAGTAGAGTGATTCCGCATGAATTGATTTCATGTGCAACTTTCGTTACCTCTCGCGTATAAAAGTCGTGGTTGCCAAGACAGCCATACACTCCATGCTTTGCTTTCAACACAGAAAATGCTTCTGCAAAAGGATACACTTCATCCAATTGCATCGTGACAAAATCGCCGGTTGCCAAAATCAAATCGGATTCCAAGGAGTTAACAATCTCCGCGTATTCTTTCATCCGCTCTTTCGACATAAACACACTTGAATGAACATCGCTGATGAGTGTTATGGTAAATCCATTGAACACGTTGGGAAGATTTTTTATTGAAATTGTCTCGTTGACAATTTCATAACTGTTACGACGTAGTGTTCCGTACATCGCGCCTGTAAATGTTGCTCCTGAAAGTACGACGATTCCTCGTTGCAGAAACAACCGTCTATCTGAACTATATGGAAATTTTGTGTGCTCAGCAGGTAAATCTTCTGATTGTACGTTCTTGATTTTCCGTTTAAGCCAAACAGTTGAAACAATCGGAAGTTTGAGCAATTTCCCAATCATCAAAAACAGAAAAATAAAAAATGTCGAGGCATGCCAGATGTAAAACGGCATGACCCCGAAATAAATAAACCAGTAGGGTAAAGTTGAAAGTTGAGGTCTCCAAATAGCTATAGCAAGCAACGGTAAATTGAAAACGAAGAACAACGATGTAGCAAGGTTCACTTGCCATCGCTTCGTTTTCTTTTCAATAAAATACCGTCTCACCCGTTTGAACAAATACAGTTGTTCGAGGAGGAAGATGCTGATAAAAAGTAAACTAAATAAAACAGTCGTCCAATGATTCATTTAAAAAATAGATTGCTTTGTTTTTATTGCCGTCAGATTGAACTGATGGAATAGATGGTAATTGATTCTGTAAACTTGTTGTATAAATTAACGCACAACCGCTCATTCAAGTTTCAAACTCATTTTCGCTTGGCGACAACGAGAACGTGGTCGCCTAACAGGTAGAAAGGAGAACGGTGTGTAATTTTATCGTCCAAAGTAAGCAGGAATTTTGTTAATGACTCGTGTTTGAAAATAAACGCTCGTGAATTCGGATTTGGTGAGAAGACATTAATGCCGAAAATATTTTCAACCGAAAAATAGGGGGGCAATATTCGAATAAATTCACCAACCGAGTAATACCAAACGTGAACAGAAGTCTTACCAAGTCTCGCGTCGATTCCTTCTTTCTGAAATCTACGGAATGCAGATTTGAATTTTCCTCGAATTGCGAACGAAACAATTTCCCATGGGTAGACTCTGTTAATCAAACATGCGACAAAATATTTTTCTGGTTTAATCAATGTAGCGACATTGGAAATCACGCTCAACAATTCTTTATTACAATTCAATCCGCCGAAGTTCGAGAGCGCTCCGTCAAACTGTTTGCCATTCAATGTATTCAAGTCTTCATTGTTGATATTCAGAAACGTAAGCGCATGAGAAACAATACTATTATCGGCTTTTCTCTGAGCAACCTCCAGCATTTTCGATGAAGCGTCAAGACCGGTTACTCGTATTCCGTTGCGCGCAAGGTACAATGCATCCGTTCCGGTTCCGCAATTCAATTCAAGAATATGCTCAGAGGGTTTGAATCGCTTGAGTAACTCTTTCCAAATGACAGAGCGGATGTGTTGCGTTACCCAATGTTCTTCAAACTCTTTATCATACTCACGCGCAATCTCATCAAACGGACTCGATTGTATTTCGTTCATGTGAAGCATTATGAAACTCTACGAGCCGTTGGTGGAATCTTTTGTCAGTTCCATCCCAATACGTGCCGCTTTTGCTTTAAGGAATGTTACAGCACGTTTCATTTGATTTGCATTTCCGTCCAAACTCATTTTGTACTGTTCGACTTCATTCACCATGTAACGGTTTGCAAACCAATAAAATCTGTCCGAAAATCTTCCCCGAAGTTTCAACTGACGGTCAGTTCCTGTCTCCCAATCTCCTGTAACTTTTATGTTCGCTTCCGATTGTTCATAAAACTCTGTTCCTTTGATTGGATAAGCAACCGTTGTCAGATAAATATCAGGGTTTGATTGTTTCAAATGCTCGACTGTTTCTTCAATGTCGGAAATATCTTCTCCCGGATAACCGAGCATCACAAAAAGTCCTGCCTGAATTCCATATTTCTGTGCCTGCTTCGTTATCGTTTGAATTTCCTCTTTTGTAACTTTCCGTTGCATTGCATCAAGAATCTTTTGTGAACCGCTCTCCGAGCCGTACCAAATTCTGAACGAACCGAGTTCAGCCATTTTCTGTAAGATGTCCTCGCTTAGTCTGTCGGCACGGGAGATACACTCAAACGGAATTTTGATGTTCCGTCGTTTCATCTCTTCATAAAATTCATAAAACCATTTGTGTTGGATTGTGAAGACGTCATCAGCAAACCAGAGCATATCCGGCTTGTATGTTTCGCGAATCAGTTCAATTTCATCAACGACATTCTTTACAGAACGACGGCGATGCGATTCACCAAACACAGAACGACTGCACCATGTGCAGGTGAACGGACAACCGCGCGCGCAAATCAACGAGACCGAGCCCATGCCATGATGAGTTTTCCACGTGTTTACATATTGGAATACATCAATCGCATTCCGGTCGGGAAGAGGAAGCATGTCGAGGTTTTTGATGAGCGGACGCGATGGAGTTCGGACTATCTCTCCCGAATCATTTTTGAATACTATTCCGGCGACATGTTCAAGCGAAGTATTTTTTGTTAATGCAGGAAGAAGTTCTGCCATTGTTTCTTCTCCTTCACCAATGACGGCAACATCTGCGCCGAAGCGAACATAGTTTTCTGCATACTCCGGAACATCAGGACCGCCGACGATAACTTTGCAACCGTTTGCTTTGCAATGTTTGATTTGCTCCAACACATTCAACTTCGTCATCAGGTTCACATAGATTCCCACAATGCCCGGTCGTTGCTGTGAAATGTACGAACTGAAATCAGTTTTCATCTTGAACGTTGTGTCGTACACGGAAACGTCAAATCCCTTCGACTTCAAATACGAAGAGATGTACAATATCCCAAGCGGCGGATACGGTTTCATGATTCGCCGTTCCGCTTCGTCTTCGTTCAGGAAGTAGCCGTGTGTGAGGAGGATGTCCATATATTATTAGCATCCGCCTTTACGAATGGAAGCCACTTTTTCAACTAACTTACCTTCCTTAGCTTGCGAAGAAAGAAATAACGTTGGTTCTCTAAGATTGTAATGATTAGCGATGTCTATGAGTAGGTCTAATTTTCCATCTCTGTCTAAATCACCTGCCCACAATATTTTTGGTGGCCCGTCATCATCGAGAAATCTAAAATAAGTTAAAGTGTCAAGGGTAGCATTAATATTTAGTAGTAAAAAAACATCTTTAGTAATGGTATGTCCATCTTCAATAACTTTCTTTTTAACGTTTCTCAAATAATATCTATCAGAATCATTCATGTTTATGGTTACAACATCAAAGTTAGCAAGTGATAAATCTCCTGAGAATAGAGTTTTTATGGAACCCCGTTTGAATAAATCTCCTTTCAAAAAAAATATTGGTTGTGTATTAGAAAGAGAAGAAACAAATTTTCCTGTTTTCTGATTACCCGTGTCAAGTATGATATCAACAGTGAACTCAACTTGTATTACACATTTATCCAAACTATGTCCATCTGATGTACTAAATAAACCGAACCATTCTTCTCCTGAAACTGCCTGTATTTCGTTCCCATGATATTGTCCTGTAAATAGAATTCTAATTCCCGAATCTTCTGTACCGGAATCTGTCTGAAAACCACAGAATAAAACAACAATCATCAAACCAATCAATAATTTATTCATAGGTAATTCCCTTTAACTTTTGTCTGAATTATTTGAGTGAGTCACTAAACTATTCAATTTTGTCTCTAAAGAAGGCAACGTAACAGAATGATATGCCATTGCCGCAAGTTGCCGTACATTCCTTTTTGAAATCTCCAACGGATTGTTCAAAACACGATGAAGTATTTCTTTTCCCTGCCAAATCCGAAATCGCTTGTGAGTAATTTTATGAAGCGCACGATAAAAGTCAGGATGAAATTCTCCGGGAAACATCAGATCGAGGTCTTGACTTTCAACCCAATTCTTCTTTTCGCCGAGTTGATTTTTTACTCGCTCATAAAACTTCGTTCCGGGAAGCGGGTAGGAGACCGAAATTCCGATTTCATCCGGCAGGCAATCTTTCACCATCTGCAACGTCTTCTCAATATCTTCACGCGTTTCTCCCGGATAACCGTACTGCAGAAAAAATCCAACTCGAATATTATGCGCTTTCATTCGTCTCGTTGAATCATAAATCTGTTCGACCGTAGTTCCTTTGTCCATCGCATCAAGAATCTTTTGTGAACCGGATTCAGCGCCAATCCAAACTGTTTGGCAACCGGCTTTTGCAAGATGCTCGACAGCGTTTTCTTTCAGAAGTAAATCAGCGCGGCTTAAACATTTGAATGGAATAGTTGCGTTTTTCTGCTGAACGACTTCCGAGAAGCGCGGAACCCAGCCCGGCTTCAAACCGAAAATATCATCGCAGAACCAGAGATGGTCAGGCTGAAAATCTTTCTTCACAGCCAACATTTCTTCAACAACATTTTCCGGACTGCGTGTGTTGTACACTTGACCGTAAATTGGTTTTGCACACCAGTTGCAGTGAAACGGACAACCGCGCGTTGTCACCATGTTCAAGCTGAAATATCCGTGATGTTGCTTCCAGAGTTTTCTGTACTTTTCATTGTCAACTAAGTGACGAGCCGGGAAGGGGAGCGAATCTAATTCGTGCATGACTCCGCGCTTCGCGTTGTGATTCGTTATTCCATCCTGACGATAAGACAATCCTGCAATCGAATCAATTTGTTTGTTTGAAGGATGTTCAAGAAACTCTATCAACTCGCCGAGTGATTGTTCTCCTTCTCCAACAATAATATAATCCGCTCCATGTCCGATATATTCATCAACATGGTCAGCCGCATCAGAGCCATGAACGACAACTTTGCAACCGAATTGCTTAGCAATCCGACTCATCTCAAACGCCGCAGAGCGCATTCGACTCAAACACATCTTTGTCAGGTAATTAAAATCATCATCATAAATGATGACAACATCGGGTTTGTGTTTTTCAAGTTGTCGAATGATTTCCTGTTCACTTTCTGCAAGCATCGCATCAAAGAACGTCGGCGTGTATCCTTTCGTTTGAAGATAGGAAGCCGCGTACAACGTCCCGAGCGGAGAGTAGGGCATCATTGCCTTGTACTCTTTCGGGTCGAGTCGGAGAAAATAGGAATGTGTGAAAAGAACGGACAACATGATTATGGTTAAATTTCAAATATCGAAAATCTAATCTCTAAACAAATACGAAATCCGAAGCCAACAATATTTGTCTCATAATTTGGAAAATCTGTTTTGAACATTCTATATTAAAATTTGTTTTGTAATTAGATATTAGGATTTCGGATTTCGAGAGCAAAATGTTTTCTTGAGCAAATTAAATAAGATTGTGTGTTTTCAGTTTCTCTTCATATTCTTTTTCAATACGGTCGGAAAAATTGCCGATGAACGCCCGCGATTCATTCGGTGTGCAACGGAACAACCGTTCGTGAATAGTGTTTTCAAACATGTTGTATCGTTTCTCCCAGACACGTTTCATTTTATCCATTAAGTATAAATCGAAAGTATCGAGCCAATCGCCCTGAAGGAAAAATTCAAACACTTTCTGCAATAATCCGGGAGTTTCAAATGTTGGTTCGGAAGTCAAACCGAAAACAGAATAATTCGGAAAATATGTTTTAATCCAACCGTTACTGTTGATGTATTTCAGAAACAAAGGGAAATTGTATAGCGGTTTCAAATGTGCTATTTCCGTAGCACTGTAATAACTTCGTTCAGGAAGTTCGAATTGCTGTTCCGTAACAAAGTAATTCAAGCAAAAGTACTTTTTGTTATTGAATAAAAAAATTTTCTTTAAGAGAATTAGTACAGACCTCGTAAACCAAAGGCGATTTGGCGCTGTAACAATAACATAATCAATATCGCTCCCTTTCGTTGCTACATTCTTAGATAACTCGCCCGAAAGAAACACTCCTCGCACGAACGGAAATTGTTTGACGATGAAAGTAAAGAATTTAGCAAGTCGCAACATTCGTTTTGCAGATTGTTCCTTCTCCATTCTTAAGAGTGAAAAGTCTTCATCGCCGTTATTCAGATAATAAAAACCAAATGATTCTTTCAACTTTTCTTCAAGAACGAGTGCCGCTAATTTTGATTTGAACTCTTCGAACGTTAAGGAGTTTGTCGGAAATAGAACAAACAATTCTTTTGCTGTAAGCGGATAGCGAAATATCTCGTAGTACAGTAGGGTACGAGCAAGGTCTTGTTCAAAATTGGTCGAAAACATTTGAGTCAAAGATAGAACAAAATGAAATGATTGCAAAAAATCAGTCTTAAGTGGAGTCCACCTGCAGATGTACTCCACTTTAACCACTTCAAACCCTGTTGTGTTTGTACAAGCAAACTCCATTTTCTATATTTGGTCGCACAATAACAGACTGAGATTGAAAAAGATAAAAGAAATTATTACCAAACAAAGAATTAAAAAAGCGCTTCTCATATTCGCTTTGTTTCTTACATTCTTTTTTCTCTTTAATGAGTTGTTGATGCCCTGGTATGTCGGTCAGCGAGAGGAGGTCATGGTTCCCTCGGTGATTGGCAAGCCGAAAGATGAAGCGATTAACATACTTACCACTGCCGGACTTGACCCCCGTGAAGGGGATGTTCTTAATGACCCGCAATATCCGCTCGGTTCGGTCATCAGTCAAAATCCTCTCGAAGGAAAATTTGTCCGAAAAAATCGTCGTGTGTATTTAACGTTGAGCGGTGGCGAACGACACGTTACTGTTCCCAATCTTCGGGGGAGAACTTTTCGCGATGCAAAATTTCAACTTGAAAGTGTGGGGTTGAAATTGGGAGAAGTAGTTCGTCAAGGTTCTGACGAATACCCGGAGAATACTGTTATTAATCAGTCTATTTCTCCTCGTCAAAGTATCAAACGAGGAAAACATATTTCACTTATCGTTAGTCGCGGGCGTCTCTCAGAAAAAATTGCCGTGCCGGATTTGGTAAACAAAACCTTAACCGAGGCGACGGAAGTTCTCACTACGCTTGGACTAATTGTTGGAAAGGTAACATACCAATCTCTCCCTGATGTTTTACCTAACACTATCGTTGACCAATTTCCCCGTGCTGGTGAAATGGTTCGGCTTGATGAAGCAATTGATTTATTTGTCGCTCAGGAAAGTACAAAGCAAGCAGAAGGAGAGGAAAATTAATTGACGATTGCAGATTTCATCATCGGTTTACGTTATCTTTATTCGTTACTTGTTACTCGTTCATATGTTGTCAATAAACTAATTCGCATTTGACAATTCGCTCTACGAGCCGTAGGCTATTCGAAATCAGTCTCAATCGTCAATGACACAATCATAAATTTTCAATGAAAATCAATCCGCAATCAGCAATTCGTAAACCGAAATCAATCATAGTGGCTCCTTCACTTCTCTCAGCCGATTTCCGTCATCTCGAAAAGCAAATCCGGTTGGTCGAAAAAGGCGGAGCCGATTGGCTTCATCTTGATATTATGGATGGACATTTCGTTCCCAACATAACATTCGGACCGATGCTGGTAAAAACAGTCAGCTCGATTTCCAAACTTCCGCTTGACACTCATTTGATGATTGAAAAACCCGAACGATATATCGAAGCATTCAAGCAGGCAGGTAGCGATATTCTCACAGTTCATGTCGAAACATGTCCACATCTGCATCGGACAATTCAGCAGATTAAATCATTTGGGATGAAAGCAGGTGTTGCGCTCAATCCATCTACCTCAGCCAAAGCGATTGAAGAAATCATTGAAGATGTAGATTTGGTTCTTGTCATGACAGTCAATCCGGGTTTTGGAGGGCAGAAATTTATCGCCTCAATGTTAAAGAAGGTGGAGAGAGTTTCTTCGATGATGAAATCATCAAGACAGTACTTAGAAGTTGATGGCGGCGTTGATTCTACCACGGCACCTGCATTAATTAAAGCCGGTGCAAATGTATTAGTTTCCGGAAATGCTATTTTCTCTCAGAAGGATATTCCTCAGGCGGTCAATCTCATTAAGAGAATTCCCACATAAGTTTTTTTTCATTCTGAAAATGTTTATATTCTAACCGTATTTAGAGAAAGATAAGGAGATTGATTACGAAAAATATCCCTCGACAGATGATTTCTGTGAAAAACCGAGCCAAAGTATTAGGAATCATCATTACGAGTTGTCCATCATGCGGTAACCCGATAAATTTTGATAGACAAGGCTCGAAGGTGTGTGCATATTGCGAAGAGTTAGTTCACATTGACCTCGACAAAGTAGAAGTGATGTTGCACGGACCTGTCCTTGAAAACAAGAAATTAAAAATTAGTGTAAATTAAACATAAGTCTCCTTTAAAGATTCCGCAAACGCGGAATCTTTTTTGGACATAAAACGGACAAAATTAGTCGTATTTAGAAAACAGTGTTTCAGTTATCAAAGCGTGTAGAATATGGGTTGATTGCAATTCGCCACATGGCGAAGGGTCAATCAGGACAAATTTTTACTGCGAAAGAAATTTCCGAGCGGTATAACTTGCCGTACGACCTGCTTGCCAAAGTTATGCAGAAGTTGGCAAAGCGGGGATTTATTTCTTCGTACCAAGGTGTGCGTGGCGGCTACACGTTTTCCAAAAATCCATCTTCGATGACGATTGCTTCAATCATTGATGCGATTGAAGATAAACCGCTGGTTGCACTCATGCAATGCGAAATTGAAGCGCCGGAGAATTGTATCATTCACGGAATGTGCACCATCAAAGACCCGTTGATGAAATTGCAAGGAAACATCAATAAGATGATTTCCGAAATGACAGTGATGGAGTTAGTGGTATGAAAACTCCAATCTACATGGACTATCATGCAACAACGCCGGTGGATAAACGAGTGCTTGATGCGATGCTTCCGTATTTTTCTGAGAAGTTTGGAAACGCGGCAAGTCGTCAATACAGTTTTGGTTGGATTGCCGATGAAGCGGTGGAATCATCTAGAGCGATGATTGCCAAACTCATTGGTGCGCAGACGAGAGAAGTTGTCTTCACAAGTTCTTCAACTGAATCAAACAATCTTGCTATAAAAGGAATTGCAGAAGCGTGGAGACAGAAGGGGAATCATATCATCACTGTTCAAACTGAGCATAAATCTGTCTTAGATGTTTGCAAGCGATTAGAAAAATATGGTTTTGAAGTAACATATCTTCCTGTTGATAGTGATGGAGTCCTTGATTTACAACAATTATTCGACACATTCACACCGAAAACTATTTTAGTTTCCGTTATGACTGCCAATAACGAAATTGGAGTTATTCAGCAGATCACAGAAATCGGGAAAATGTGCAGACAAAAAAATGTGTTCTTCCATACTGATGCGACGCAGGCAATAGGTTATCTGAACATGAATGTTGAGAAGATGAATGTTGATTTGATGTCGTTCAACGCACACAAGATTTACGGACCGAAAGGAATTGGCGCGTTGTATGTTCGCAATGCAAATCCGAAAGTGAAACTTGCAATGCAAATGGATGGTGGCGGACATGAACGAGGAATGCGCTCAGGAACTTTGAACGTTCCGGGAATCGTCGGGCTTGCTAAAGCGATGGAACTTTGCTCTATCGAACGAGAAGTGGAAGTTGGCAGATTGAGTTTCTTGCGAGATAAAATGTACACAACATTCAAAAGCGAACTTGAAGAAGTGTATCTCAATGGTTCTCACGAACAACGACTACCACACAACCTCAATCTAAGTTTTTTACATGTTGATAATAACGCCTTGATGATGAGCATGAAGGACGTTGCATTATCAACCGGCGCCGCGTGTAGCACTGCCGACCCCGAACCTTCTCATGTACTCAAAGCGCTTCATCTCCCGAACGAGCAACTTCATTCAGCGGTTCGATTTAGTTTGGGAAGATTTACTACAGATGAAGAAGTTGATTACGTCATACATCGAACAATCGAAAATGTGCAAAAGTTGAGAAAATTATCTCCGCATTATCACAAATTTGCTGAAACAACTATCTGAAACGAGAAACCAATGAACACACTTGAACTCATCATTCAAAACAAAACTGAATTTCTGAGTTATCTGAAATCGAAGTTTAATCTTATTCATAATTCAAATATTTTCCTGAGGGATTTGCATTACGGTTTGATGTTTTACACAAAGGAAACAATGAAAAAGAAATTAAAATACTTTGCCGGTGAAGAACTTGCAAAAGATTTTGCATCTGAACTGGTGAAGCAAGGAATCTTCAGCGCTATAGACCATCAATCATGGCGACTGAACTATCCTGAATTCGCATTGCCAAGAATCGAAAAGAAGGCTCCGTAAGAATGTCAACCGAAACTCCGACAATTGAATCGTTAGCGATTCAGGAATACAAATACGGTTTCATCACCGACATTGAGACGGAAACTGCGCCACGTGGTTTGAATGAAGACATCATCAAGTTAATTTCGTTCAAGAAAGGTGAGCCGCGTTGGTTGCTTGATTGGCGATTGAAAGCGTATCGTCATTGGTTAACGATGGAAGAACCGAAGTGGCACAATGTTCACTATCCGAAGATTGACTATCAGGATATAATTTACTACGCTGCGCCAAAACAAAAAGTCAAACCAAATAGTCTCGAAGACATTGACCCGGAAATCAGAAGAACGTATGAGAAACTTGGAATTCCACTTGTTGAACAAATGCGCCTTGCAGGAGTCGCAGTTGATGCTGTGTTCGATAGTGTTTCTGTCGCAACGACATTCAAAGAAAAACTTAAATCGCTTGGTGTGATTTTCTGTTCGTTCTCGGAAGCAGTTCAGGAATATCCTGATTTGATAAAAAAATATCTCGGGACTATTGTACCGTACACAGATAATTATTTTGCTGCCCTGAACTCAGCCGTGTTTACCGATGGCTCGTTCTGTTATGTTCCAAAAGGCGTTCGATGTCCGATGGAACTTTCGACCTATTTCAGAATCAACACTGCAGACACAGGACAGTTCGAGCGTACATTGATTGTCGCCGATGATGCAAGTTACGTCAGTTATCTTGAAGGATGCACCGCGCCGATTCGGGACACGAATCAATTACACGCGGCGGTTGTTGAATTGGTTGCACTTGATAATGCTCAAATTAAATATTCGACGGTGCAAAATTGGTATCCGGGTGACAAAGAAGGGAAGGGCGGAATTTATAATTTTGTAACGAAGCGCGGCAAGTGTGCAGGCGTCAATTCAAAAATTTCATGGACTCAGGTTGAAACCGGTTCGGCAATTACGTGGAAATATCCGAGTTGTATTTTGCAGGGAGATAATTCAGTTGGCGAGTTTTACTCTGTCGCTGTTGCGAACAATTATCAGCAAGCGGATACCGGAACGAAGATGATGCACATCGGAAAGAATACGCGAAGTACAATCGTCTCAAAAGGTATCTCTGCCGGATTTGGACAAAACTCGTATCGTGGCTTGGTTCAGGTTCACAGGAACGCGGAAAACGCGAGAAATTTTTCTCAATGCGATTCGCTCCTCATCGGAGATAAATGTGGCGCGCACACGTTTCCGTATATTGAAGTGAAAAATACTTCTTCAACTGTTGAGCATGAAGCGTCCACATCAAAGATTGGTGAAGACCAAATATTTTACTGCAAACAGCGCGGCTTATCAACGGAAGATTCCGTGAACATGATTGTAAACGGCTTCTGCAAAGAAGTCTTCCGCGAACTTCCGATGGAATTTGCTGTTGAAGCGCAGAAACTATTGGGGATAAGTTTGGAAGGAAGTGTCGGCTGATGAATGCAAAATTAAAAATGCAAAATGATATAATAACTGAAAACTGAAAACAGAAAACTGGAAACTGAAATCGAATGTTAGAAGTAAAAAATCTCCACGCCACAATCAATGGCAAAGAAATATTAAAAGGTGTGAACTTAACCGTGAACGCGGGGGAAGTTCATGCAATTATGGGACCAAACGGTTCGGGAAAAAGTACGCTTGCACAGGTCCTTGCCGGACGTGAAATGTATGATGTAAATGAAGGCGAAGTGCTCTTCAACGGAAAGAATATTTTAGATATGGATCCGGAAGAGCGGGCGAGAGAAGGAATGTTCCTCGCGTTTCAATACCCTATTGAAATTCCCGGCGTGAGCAATACATATTTTCTCAAAGCAGGATTGAATGAAATCCGAAAACATCGCGGACTCGAACCGCTTGATGCAGTAGAGTTTCTCGCACTTGTTCGGGAAAAGTTGAAAGTTCTTCATCTGACTGAAAACTTACTCAGCCGTGCAGTGAACGAAGGATTTTCCGGCGGTGAAAAAAAGCGTAACGAAATTTTTCAAATGGCAGTGCTTGAACCGAAACTTGCCATTCTTGACGAGACAGATTCCGGGCTTGATATTGATGCGCTTCGAGATGTTGCCGATGGCGTCAACAAACTTCGTCGTGCTGACAATGCGACAATTGTTGTAACACACTATCAACGATTGCTCAATTACATCGTTCCTGATTTTGTGCATGTGTTGCAGAACGGTCAGATAACGCTTTCAGGCGGGAAAGAACTTGCGCTTGAACTCGAAGAAAAGGGATATGATTGGGTAAAAGAGGAAGCGCACGCCGCATGACAGAATCAGTTCAACATAGTTGGGTGAAATCAAACTTCGAGCAGTTTGAAAAAAGTCTGAACGGTGAATCAACGTCGTCGCTTCATGCACTCAGACGTTCTGCTCTTGAGACATTCGAGCGATTGGGATTTCCAACAAACCGAAATGAAGAATGGCGATTCACGAACGTTTCTCAAATTGCAAAGACGAATTTCAAATCGCCGCAAAAATCAAATGTCGCTTCTGTCAGCAAGAAAGACATCGAAGAATTCATTATTGAAAAAGCATCGTCTCAATTTTTAGTATTTGTTGATGGATTCTTTGCTGAAGAATTATCATCGCTTCATACGCTATCGGATGGTGTTGTGATAGAAAATCTATCCGTCGCAATTCAATCTCTTAAAGCGATACAGCATCTCGGCTCCCTTGCAAAACCGGAAGAGAATCCGTTCAATGCCTTGAACGCGGCATTCATTCAGGACGGAGTTTTTATTTCAATTCCCGATAATATTGTAATTGAAAAACCAATTTATTGTCTCTTTCTTTCATCAGAAAATGATTCGCCCGTAACGATTCATCCGCGAAATCTCATTCTTGCAGGCAAACAGAGCAAATGCAGTGTCGTTGAGTATTATTCTTGCCTGAAAGAAAATGTTTACTTCACAAACACTATCACAGAAATACTTCTCGATGAAGGTGCGATTATCAATCACACAAAATTACAACGAGAAAGTGCGCAGTCGTTTCATATCGGAACAACGCAAGTCTATCAAAAAGCGGCAAGTAATTTTATATCGAACTCGATTGCACTTGGCGGAACAATTGCTCGGAATAATATTCTTTCCAAGTTAGACGGCGAGGGGAGTGAATGTACATTGAACGGGCTGTCGTTGGCAACAGGTCAGCAGTTGATTGATAATCACACAACGATTGACCATGCAAAACCAAACTGTCCGAGCCATGAATTGTACAAATCAATTCTTGACCAAAAGTCACGCGGCGTATTTAACGGAAAAATCTTTGTCAGGAAAGATGCTCAGAAGACAGACGCGAAACAGACGAACAAAACTCTCTTACTTTCTGATGAGGCGACGATTGACACAAAACCTCAACTTGAAATATTTGCAGACGATGTAAAATGTACGCACGGCGCAACGGTCGGACAACTCGATGCTAATCAGATCTTTTATTTGCGGTCGCGTGGCTTCAGCAAAGAACAGGCACGGGATACACTAACAACCGCATTTGCAAATGACGTGATTGACAGAATCAACAACGAACAACTTCGTGAGAAACTGTACCCGATGATTTTTGAAAAACTCCATAGCGGAAGACAAATTGTACAACCTGTCTGAGCATGATTAGCACTCAAACACAACCAACGAAATTGACGTTTGATGTTGTGAAAATCAGGAAGGATTTTCCGATACTCAGTCAACAAGTTCACGGCAAAGCGCTTGTATATCTCGATAACGCGGCGACAAGTCAGAAGCCGCAAGTGGTTATTGATTCTCTTGTTCGGTATTACACAGAGTTCAATTCCAATGTTCATCGCGGTGTGCATCTGTTAAGCGAACAGGCAACGAAGGCGTATGAAGAATCAAGAGTGAAGGTTCAACGATACATCAATGCCAAGCGAAGCGAGGAAATTATTTTCACTCGCGGAACAACTGAAGGAATCAATCTCGTTGCTCAATCTTTTGGACGAGCGAATATTCATGAAGGAGATGAGATTATTATTTCAGGAATGGAACATCACTCCAACATCGTTCCATGGCAAATGTTATGCGCTGAGAAAAAAGCGACGCTACGGGTTATCCCGATTGATGATAACGGCGAAATCATTCTTGATGAGTACGTGAAGTTGTTCAATGATAAGACAAGATTCGCGGCGTACACACATGTTTCAAATGCACTCGGCACTGTCAATCCAATCAAACATATGATTGAAACCGCGCACGCGCATAATGTTCCGGTTTTGATTGACGGCGCGCAGGCAATTCCTCATTTAAGAATTGACGTTCAGGAATTAGATTACGATTTCTATGTCTTCTCAAGTCATAAAATGTTTGGTCCGACCGGAATCGGAGTTGTGTACGGAAAGAAATCGCTTCTTGAAACTATGCCGCCGTATCAGGGCGGAGGAGATATGATTAAGTCAGTAACGTTCGAGAAAACGATTTACAATGATTTGCCCTATAAGTTTGAAGCAGGGACGCCGAATATTGCAGATACAATCGCCTTTGGAGTTGCAATTGATTATCTGAACTCGCTCGATTTTGAAGCGATTCATGACTATGAACAGGAACTCCTCGAATATGCAACCGAGAAATTATCAACAGTGAATGGTTTGACAATCATCGGAACTGCACGAGAGAAAGCCGGAGTAGTTTCGTTCACCCTCGATGGAATTCATCCGCACGACATCGGGACAATTCTCGATACAGAAGGAATTGCTATCCGCACAGGACATCATTGCGCACAACTGGTGATGCAACGATTTTGTGTTCCTGCAACAGCGCGAGCGTCGTTTGCATTTTATAACACAAAAAACGAAATAGATGCATTGGTTGACGGTATCAACAAAGTGAAGGAGATTTTCAGTTGAATCCTGAATTGAAAGAATTATATCAGGAAGTAATTCTTGACCACAATAAAAGTCCGCGCAACTTCCGTGTGATGGAAGATGCCGATAGAAAAATAGAAGGATTCAATCCGTTGTGCGGCGACCATTATGTTGTGTATCTCAAAGTCAGAGATGGTGTTGTTCAGGATTTGAGTTTTACAGGTTCCGGTTGCGCAATTTCGAAGGCATCGGCATCGGTGATGAGTTCCATCGTCAAAGGAAAATCAGTGCAGGAAGCAGAACTACTCTTTGAGAAATTCCATCAATTAGTAATGGGTGACTTGAATGGTGAAGCAAATGCTGAGTCATTGGGAAAACTCATTGCGTTCGCAGGTGTTTCAGAATTTCCCGCACGGGTGAAATGTGCAAGTCTTGCATGGCACACGCTTCACACCGCTCTTACATCAAACGAAGAACAAGTTTCAACAGAATAATCATGGAAGAAAACGTACAAGTTATGACGGCTGATGAGCCGCAGATTCTCAGTTCAATCGAAAAAACAATCATCGAAGCGCAGGTCGTCGAGGCTATTCGTTTGTGCTACGACCCGGAAATCCCGGTCAACATTTATGAACTCGGTTTAATTTACGGAGTGGATATCAGCGACACGGCTATTGTTAATGTTCGAATGACATTAACGACGCCCCATTGCCCTGCCGCGCAAACGCTTCCTGCTGATGTCGCTCGCCGGGTGAAATCAGTGAAAGGTGTGAACGAGGTTGTTGTGGACATCGTATGGGAACCACCGTGGAATCCGAGCATGATGACCGAAGCGGCAAAACTTGAACTTGGATTTTTTTAATCAATAGAAATTGAAAGGAATAGTATGTTGGAAACATTAACTGATACTACAATCGAAACTAAACAAGAAATTCTCATAACTCAAAAAGCCATAAATCAAATTGAAGAAATCAGAAAGAAAGAAAATCTTACTTCCGACTTTGCCTTGCGAATCGGGGTGAAGGGGGGAGGATGTTCGGGCTTTTCGTATGTGCTTGGCTTCGACAATGAACAGCATCACTACGACAAAGTACTTCAATCCAACGGCGTTACAATTTACATTGACGAGAAAAGTCTGATGTATCTTGCCGGAACAGAATTAGATTTTCAGGATGGATTGAACGGAAAAGGTTTTGTCTTCAACAACCCAAATGCGGCAAAGACGTGTGGGTGTGGAAGTTCGTTTGCAGTATAATCAAGAAATAAATTAAACATGAACGAAATAGCAATTCAAGCACAAATAATTTCTGACGATGCATGTCAATTTATCGTTGACAGAGCGGTCGCTGACGGCTCAATGTATTTTGACGGAATTGACTCCGCACAAGGTTCTCCGCTCGCGGAGAAATTATTTGAAATAAAAAATGTTGACGGTGTTTTGATTTCAAACAACGTTGTGAAAATTTCCAAACTCGGATTTGAGCCGTGGATGCCGATCGCCAAGCAAGTCGGAACGCTGATTCGAGAGCAAATCCAATCCGGTGTTCCTGCAATTTCTGATGAAATGTTTGCTCAACTTCCAGGCGAAGATGTTATCAGAGAGAAAGTGCAGAAACTTCTTCAAGTTGAAATCAATCCATCGGTTGAGAGTCATGGAGGATTTGTTTCGTTGGCAGATGTCAGGAAGAATGATGTGTATCTTGTGCTCGGTGGCGGTTGTCAGGGATGTGGAATGGCAAATCAGACGTTAAGAAGCGGCATCGAAAAATTAATCAGGGTTCATATTCCTGAAGTCGGTGCAATCATAGATGTAACCGACCATCAAAGTGGAACGAATCCATATTATCGCTCGAACTGAAATGGAACGAAGAAAATTTTTACAAACGTCATTGATTGTCGGCGCGGCGAGCGTACTGCAATCAACCAAAGTTTTATCATCAAATTATTTTACTCAAACTCAAAAGGAACAATCTACTATGCCATTTACATTACCCGAATTACCGTACGCGCACGATGTGCTTGAGCCATTCGTTGATAAAATGACGATGGAAATCCATCACGGAAAACATCACAACGCGTATGTTACCAATCTCAACAAAGCAATCGAGGGAACAGAGTGGGCTTCAAAATCCATTGAAGAAATTCTCGCGAACGTTTCAAAAGCATCGCCTGCAATTCGCAACAACGGCGGCGGACATTTCAATCACACACAATTCTGGAACTGGATGAAAGCCAATGGCGGCGGCGAACCAACTGGCGAACTTGCAGTAGCCATTGCTCGTGATTTCGGTTCGTTTGATAAATTCAAAGAGCAATTTGGCAACGCCGGTGTCACTCGCTTCGGTTCCGGTTGGGCGTGGCTTGTGAAGCAACATGACAAACTCGTTGTTTGCTCGACGCCAAATCAGGACAATCCGTTGATGGATATTGCCGAAGTGAAAGGCGTTCCTGTTCTCGGACTCGATGTGTGGGAACATGCGTATTATCTCAAGTACCAAAACCGCCGCCCCGATTACGTCGCCGCGTGGTGGAACGTTGTGAATTGGGATTACGCGTCGAAATTGTTTACAAGCGCGAAATAATCCCTCGACTTCGCTCGAGATGACATCATGGTTCGACTTCGCTCACCATGACGATAAGAAGGTCGGTGATGAGCCGACCTTTTTGTTTTTTCATTGATTTGTGTTAAGTTTTGACAACTTAGAGTCAAAAAATTGCCAACAATTTTAATAACAGGTCCGTACAGGTTCTACTTCTATTCATGTGACAGAGATGAACCACCTCACGTGCATGTACAACGAGAAAACTTTACTGCAAAATTCTGGATAGAACCAACCATCCTGCAGCGGAATAATGGTTTTGCTCGTACGGAGATAAGTCGAATTAGGACAATAGTAGAAGAACAAAAAGAACATTTTTTGAAAGCATGGAATGAGTACTTTAGCAATTGAAATACAAGAAGTCAGAACCCTCAATGTTTTGGTCACAGACGATGAATTAACAGTTGACCTTTCGGACGGACGTACCATTTCTGTCCCACTTTCATGGTATCCACGATTAGTTTATGCAACTGCATCAGAGCGAGATAATTGGCAATTGATTGGAAGTGGGGAAGGCATTCATTGGCTTGACCTTGATGAAGATATTAGTACTGAGGGGCTGATATTTGGTCGAGCTTCCTCGGAAAGTCAAACCTCGTTTAATAGATGGCTCAAATGGATTGAGGAAAAGAGAACGCGGTCTCAGAATTAGGTGTAGCATTTTCTCCCCAATTCTGAAATCGAAAATCAGCAATCGTAAATCAAAAAAATTCCCTGTCCATTTTTCGGTGGATTAATTCATTCCATTCCTGTATCTTATATCCATCGTTAAACTAATACAGGAAAATACATGACATCTTTACCTACTGCAATCGAAATGGAACGAGCATACACGCAGAAAGATGCTTCGTACGACGGAGTATTTTTTCTTGCTGTTCGAACCACGGGAATATTTTGTAAGCCATCATGCACAGCGCGGAAACCGCTTCGTCACAATGTGGAGTTCTATCAAACTCAGAGAGAAGCAATCTTTGCTGGTTATCGTCCATGCAAACGTTGTCATCCACTTGAGAGTAACGGAAAACAACCGGAATGGGTAGAGCGGCTTCTCACAATTATTGATAAAGACCCTACTGCACGATACACAGATTCATACCTTCGCTCGATCGGTATTGACCCGGCGCGTGCAAGACGTTTTTTTCTCAAAATGTATGGAATGACATTTCAGGCGTACTGTCGTGGCCGCAGGTTGGGAAAATCGCTTGAGCAAATTCGTCTTGGCGTTGATTTGGATGATGTTGCTCTTGGTTATGGGTACAATTCTCACAGTGGTTTCCGGGATGCATTTGTCAAGACGTTTGGCAAAGCGCCGGGCAAGAGCAGAGCGGAAGATTGCATTGTCACATCATGGATTGAAAGTCCGTTGGGACCTCTCGTTGTTGCCGCAACCTCAGAAGGTATTTGCTTGCTCGAATTTACCGAGCGAAGAATGTTGGATGCACAGTTCGCCTCCCTCCGTAAATATTTCAAATGTGCGATTGTTCCGGGGGAAAACGAGCACATCAAACTCTTGAAGCACCAACTCAAACAATATTTCGATGGAACGTTGAAACGATTTACTGTCAAACTTATTTATCCCGGCACTCCGTTTCAACAAAACGTGTGGAATCAATTGTTGAAAATTCCTTACGGCAAGACTGTTTCATACGAAGCGATAGCCAAGCGAGTCGGTTCGCCGGGCGCGTGCCGCGCTGTTGGAACTGCCAATGGAATGAACCGGATTGCGATTGTAATTCCGTGTCACCGGGTTGTGAATAAAGATGGTGAACTCGGTGGTTATGGCGGAGGACTTTGGAGAAAGAAGAAGTTGCTTGAATTGGAAAGAGGAGAGTGAGATTGAATTGATGCAACCCTGAGAATGCGTTTGTATGAGTTTTCAGAATAGAGAACTATAAACCGATTGAAGTTTTTCTCCCACACGTTCCCATACAAACTCTTTTTTAATATGTTCACGCAGTTGTATGTTCTTCGCTTTTTCCATGGATAATGAAATGCCGTTCCTGATACTTTCTACCGATGAGGGTTCAATATACACTGCATCATTCCTGAAGTAGTCGGTTGTGCCGCCATGTTTGGTTACGACTAATTTTGCCCCAGCTAAGCCCGCCTCAAGTGCGGCGATGCCCGGCGTTTCAAACAATCCCGGAAGAACAAATGTATCGCACGCTGAGTAGGCAGATGCGAGCAAGTCAGAATCATTCGGGAGATATTCGATGATAGTCAGACGGGGATTCTTTTTTGCTTCATCTAAACAGCGTTGTCCATCTAGGGTCAGTTCAATTCTTCCGATGATGACAGCAGGGTGGGGGATTGTTTCGAGCGCTTGAATCAAACGAAACACATTCTTCCTCTCCGGTCCGATATGTCCGACGTTCAGAATGAAATTCTCCACTCCATACGTTTGAACAAATAACTGAGGTGTTGCGTGATAAAATCGTTCCTCAACTCCGTTCGGAACTACAATTATTTTCTCATTCGGGATTCCGAATCCTTCTTCTACAAGTTTTGCTTCATGGGTTGTATTGGGAAGAACAAGTTTTGCCCATTTGCAAATATCTGTTATCAATCCGTAATCAGACCACAGTCCTTTAGCAAAAGTTCGTACCAATGAATCCACGGCGACAATACTCCGAACGAATTGAAAATTCTTTCGTGTATAAAATATCGGGCTGACAACAAATGGAATTCCTGTTCTGTGTAATTCCCGTGCAAGGTGATACGTGCCGATGTTCGCCCCGAACAGATGCACTACGTCCATGTTTGCTTTGTTTAACTCTTTCCATGAATCAAACAAGGATACATACAGACCGAGATTCTCCAATGCACGTTTCGATTGGAAGATTTGTGTGCGCGGTCCGCCTTTCAAGAGCATGAGGGATTGATATGTGGCAAAGACGATATTCACTTGTTTGTTGGTTACTGGTTACGGATTTCTGGTGACTGAATACTCAATACTTACTACTTAACTTACTGAAAATATAATCTTGCAGGTGAATAAATGAAATCCACGGGTTGTATTTTCTGATTCGAAGATAATTATTCGGAAATGGATGCACTTCCGGGGTTAACTGCCATCGCAATTCATCCAATGGTATTAATGATTGAACTTCACACATTGATTCGGTTTCATTTTTTCTTGTTATGCGTATTCTGTCATTAGTATTTTCATCTGAACAATACATGCTCAAGACATGTTCATGCAAATCAATGTTCAATTGTTGTGCAACTCGTTTTTTCCACCAAGTTGCATAGTCAATGAATCGAACAGTTGAAATATCTAAATGTTTTATGTGTTCAAAAATACACTCCAACACTTTTTCATGTCCGTCTTTCGGATGATGATATAAAATAATCGGTTCACGCGCCCGGTATTTTTGTTCAATGACAAACTGAAAATACTTTATCATTATTTCATCTGAATAACCAAGACGCTTCAATGTCCCGATGCTGATGGGATGAATCGGTACTTGTAAAACCGTACTTTCCTCGTTGCCAAAGAACGGATACGAGGGATAATTATCGTAATCGTACGAAAATTCAGATGAATACTCAAACCCCAAATCCCTAATCGCCTGTCCCAGTTCCTGATTCCACTTCCCAAACGGAGCGGCAAATCCTTTTGCATTAATATTGTTTGATTCGAAAAGTTGTTTTGCCTTCAAAATATTATCGTAATTTGCTTGATACTCTTCATACGTCTGATGTTCAAAGCAATGGATTCCGATTTCCTGATTTTCCATTTCAGCAAAAGAGGAAAGAATATCTTGCTGACTTTTTACATCTACAAACCATGTGAACGGAACTTGATATTTTCGAGAGAGAGCATAGAGTTTGTTGATTTCGTCGCCACCAGCATAATCAGTGTCAATTCGAAAAGCAAACAGCGATTGGTTTATACCGGGATAATGACTGAGATGTACAAACGGTAGATTCCTCTGATGAAAGAGATATTCGAGCGAGGTTGTAACGAATTTCCTCAACGAATGTTTTGAGACAAGCGAAACGCGTTCAAACGGAAGTCTCGGGTAAGGTGAATAAAACGATTTGTCGGTTGTTCTGTTCTCTGTGAATAAACATCCTGCATCAAAAGGGAGAACAAAAACATTCGCGCCATTCCATTTGCCGATGAAACAGGTCGGCTTTCCGTCAACAGAATGCAAGTCGTTTGCATTTGAAGGAATCATGCATTCAGAAAAAATATCCAACAATCCAATTTCAGAGAAGAGTGAATCTTGACGGGGAAAAAGATAACTGATTGTCTTCGTTTGTGCTTCAACACCAGAAAGTTGTTTGAACGAACGCGAGGAAAGGAGTAAACTTCCTCCTGATTTTGCATACGATTGAATTCGTTCAATACTTGCTTCATCAAGTACATCACCAGTAATAATCGCGCTGAACTCCACATTTTCAAAATTGCTTGAGATAATCCTAAACGGTAAACCAATTTGTTTCAGCAAACCCGACCAACCCGGCGAACAATTCATCAATCCAACCTGAAGTTTCACCAAACCCTCCTGAACATTAGTTGTGCTTCAGTGATTGTCACTGCTTTCACGAATAAAGCAACCAAACTATAAACAAGCGCTCCGATACCTATCCTGAGAAGGAAATGAATCTCAGGCAGAAAGTGAAGCGAGAGTGTCATCGCAATCAATGCAAGAATAATTTGAGGGAGATTTGTTGGAAATGCAACTTCTATGCTTTTTCTCAAACTATAACGGGAAAGCAAGACCGTGAGAAGTTCAGCAGATACCATTGCTATTGCCGCGCCCGTTTCCTGATAGAAATAGGTACCGACGAGAATGAAGAGAACATAAACGACCGCGCTTAATCCCATCACTTTTGCAAAAAGTTTTTCTTTTCCGATTGCAACAAGTGCTGACGAATAGACCGTGTGTAACATCGTCATCAACAAAAACCAGACAAGCACGGAAAAAATTGGTGATGAAGCCGCATATGCTTCACCGAAAACAAATCGAATCAGTTCGCTTGAGAGCAATGTGCCACCGATGCACAGTGGTAATGCCAGCAGTAAAACCCATTTCAATGTTTCCTCCAGACGCTGTTTGAATTGTTCCGGCTGTTGAGAAAATATTCTGCAAGTTGCCGGGAGAAGGATGGTCGCAAGCAATCGGTCGAACATCATTAACAAAATGACAAGTTTGCTTGCCGCGCTGAAGATGCCGACACTGTGTGTTGAAAGGAGGATTCCGAGAAGAAGGGGAGAAAGGTTCACGCTTGAATGAGCAAGGATGGAACCAAGTCCGAGAGGAAATGCCTGCTTGAGCAATTTTATCGAATCTGAAATGTTGAAGTTGAAACGAAATGAAAGTTTCTGAATTCTTACAAAAACAAAATACATGAACGTTGCACACACATCTCCGGCAATTGCCGCAATTGCTACCCAAAGAATATCAGCCGAAGACTCAACGATAAAAAATATCAGTAAGAAATTTACAACCGCCGCAATTCCTCGTGCCGCACCAATCGAACTCATAGATTCTTTTCCTTGAAAATACCAGTCAAGGAAAAAGGCATTTGGAATGGATGCAAGTGTAAAGAGAATGAAGATTGTTGTTGTGAATCTGTCCTGAATAACAAAGAGGATTACAACAGAAGCCAGAAGAATGAGAATGATGGTAAGAAGGAATCTTGTCGTGAGCACTCGACCGATAAAGAGCGGGTCGGTTGAACGGGCGATTTCTCTTGTAGCGAAGGATGGAATTCCCGCCGCTCCGAAAATCAAAACATACGAGAGAATCGTCAGTCCGATATTTATTACACCGAAGTCGGAGATGCTGACATGTCGCGTCAGGTAAGCGATGGTGAGAAAGCCGAAAAACTTTCGTGTCAGGTCACTGCCGACGAGAGCAATAACGTTTTTAGTCAGCCGCTTCATGAAGTAGTTTTTCTATGAGGGAGAACAAATCCGCTTCACGTTTCTCTTTCGGAAAAAGTGCAACGATTCGTGACCGGGCTTTGACGGGCAACTCGGTTCCAGATTCCAACGCGTAGTTTAAACCAGAAACAAGTGCATCAACATCATTAGTGGGAACAAGAAATCCTGTGTCAGCAATCGCCGTGGCATTTCCTCCAACCCGTGTTCCCACCGGAATGCATCCGCACAGCATCGCTTCGCAGAGAGCGTTTGGCAATCCTTCACGACGCGAAGGTTGGCAATACACTTTCGCTTCCTGATACCATTGTAACAAGCGTTCCTTTTTGACTGACGGATAAAAGGTCATATTCATTGGCGGTTGGAGACGATACGCTAAATCAGATTCAGTTCCAACTACGACAAATTCGGCATTCGGCATTCGTTGCGCCGCCTGAATAAGTACATCAATTCCTTTTATTCTTAAGCGAATCTCATCCGAACAACTTGCAACGGTGAGAACAATCTTCTTTTTTTCGATTAACGGTTTCCAGAACAACGCATCATAACCGGTGGGAAGATAGACGATATTGTTTCCATCATAACCGGCACGTTGCATTGCTTCTTCTTTCAAGGAATTATCCACGACAAGAACGCGGTCAGCCAATAGCAATGCACGACGAACAAGTTTACTTTTCCATTTCGATAACCAGATGCCGTAACCGAGTTCTTCATCTGCTGCAACATCTACACCGCCAAGAATGAGAACTGATTTCACTCCCAGATATTTTCCAATAATCACTCCAACCGCAGAGTAGACAGAAGCGAACCAGCAAAAGATAATATCGGTTTGAAATAAACTCAGGATAATTTTCAGGAGATGAAGTATGCCATGACCGATGCGTGGTTGAACCTGAAAATGTTTGGAGAGAAAACGGAGGTCTTCTTCAATAAAAGAAGTGCGGAAGGCAGAAACGAATAATATGTTTACATTTTTCGGCAGAGAATGCCTAAGTAGTCTTATGATTGGAAATAATTCGCTGAAGAAGTTCAACCGTTTTTTGTGCGACGGTTTCCCAATTAAAATTCATTGACCATTTGTATGCTTCGTTGCTCAGTCGCTGACGGAGTTCTGCGTCGTTCAACATCGTAAGCATTTTCTCTGCAAGCATTTCGATGTTGCCGTACTCGAAGAATAATCCGGTTTCATCTTCCCGAACGGCATCGCGCAATCCCGGAACGTTGCTTGCAATCACGGGAGTTCCACACGCATTTGCTTCGATAACTGTCAATCCCCAACCTTCCTTCGATGATGGATTGACAACGAACCAAACTTCTTGCATCAATCTGACTTTTTCTTCTTCGCTCACAAATCCGGTAAACTGGATTTTATTTGAAATGTGCAAACTTTGAGCAAGTTTCTCAAGTTCAGGGCGATTGTCTCCTTCGCCGACGACAATCAATTCCGCTTCGGGAAATTTTCCCTGAACGATTGCAAATGCTTTCAGAAGATGGTCAACTGATTTATACTTTTTGATTCTCCCGAAATATCCAATCAACGGTTTCGAACTTTTCGCCGGGTCATTTCTTTGATAGCGCGAATGGTCAACGCAGTTGTAAACCGTCTCAAGTTGCTTATCGGAAATGCCGTGAGAAGTCAATTCATTGATAGTGCTTGGCGAGACTGCAAAAATGGGAATTCGTTTCTTCCGGAGTAAATCAACGCCTAGCCACTCGGTCAGATAGACATACAATGCGAGAGGGAAGGGGGCCTCAAGAAAAATCGTTTTGGAAAATAAATGATGAATGATGACGGCAAGTGGTTCCCGGATGAACCATGGAGTATAAAATGGAATCTTGTTCATATCGTCAATAACGATATCGAACTTTTCTTTTCTGAATCGTGTAAGATACCTCAGCGGAACATAGAAGTTGAAGAAGAACCGTCCGCCCTCCCGAATAACTTTTATTCCGTTGATGGTTTCCTCTTTCGACGCGCCATCGAACATTGAACAATATAGGGTAACTTCATGTCCAAGGTTGACAACACGAGAAAATATTTCATGAAGATGAACCTCCGCTCCGCCTGCGAGCGGATTTTTAATATCCTGCCAATTGAAAATAAGTATCTTCATTTTGAGGAAATTTTGTGGTTCGTGTGAAACAATTGTCTGAGGACTCTTCTCAATTTATGAAAAGAAGAATCCTCAGACATACATTGAACTATTGCTTCGGAACAGTTGAATCAGCAACTTGATTACCCTTCAGGTTTTGCTGATACATGGTAATCATCTGGTCAAGATACATCATCTGTTGTTGGAATCCGCGATCGTTCGCGTAACGCGGGTCAGAGGCGTACGCCTGAAATTGTGCTTTCCAACGTTGTGCTACATCCAATGCTTTGGCGTAATCTTTTCTGCCTTCGTAAATATCCTGTAATACCTGATAAGGATTGAAGTCCTGTGATAGGACATTTCCGGCGTTGACAAGTTCCCAGCATTTCTTCTCGGCGACATCTGCATACTTGCTGAAGTTTTCCATATCGCCGACATTGCGGAAGAGATTCATGAAATGTGCTGTGTATCTCCAATCCAAATTCGGAATGATATTTACCGGCATGACCGTTTCCATTCGTTGTAGAACTTGCTTTGCTTTTTCTTGATTGCGCTCGACACGCATTGCATATTCATACATGCGGAGGAAACTTGCCCGATAGTTCATCACCATGCGCTGAGTGTTTTCATCGTAGTAAATATCTGAGAGGTTGAGATTGCGCCAGAGAAAGCCACTTTGGAAATTCTTTGACGGCTGAACATTATCTGTCAATAAATTCTTTTCCATGTATGCGCCATCGAGTCCACTCTCAACAGACGGAACTTTGAATGGTTTCAATTTTAGTGCAAGACCTTGCATCCACAGATAATCATCAAGTCCCATCTTGGAATCGGGCGAGCATGTTGCTGCAAAATAGACAGGTCGTTGCCAGTTATTTGCCCGGATAATTTCCCACACCATCAAATCCTGAACGCGGAGAAATCGCATCTCATTATTAAACGGAATTCCATTGACGGTGAATGTAATTCTTTCCTGATTCATCACCGTGCTATCTAACGACCATGTTGGCAAAGCCGGTTTATCGCTTGTGAGAAACTTTTGAAGTATATCTCGTGGAACCGGTAAATCCACGTTGCGCGGTTTCCATGGTCTCGGTTCTATTTGTTGAATTGCCTGGTCAGACAATGAAATAGGAACTTTCTGAGCACCGTGCGGCATTTCATTCTTCAACTGAAGAATGTACCACGAAGTGTTGACAAGACTGAGATTGACAATACGGATGTCCCGACGCACTCCTTCAACATCATGCAAATACCAGAGTGGAAACGTGTCGTTATCTCCGTTTGTAAAGAGAATTGCATCTTGCTCACAACTTTGGAGAATGTTATATGAATAATCCCACGCGATAAAGTTTTTGCTTCTGTCATGGTCGTGGTAATTGATTCTGATAAGATTTGCCGGGACTGCTCCTGCTGTCACAACAAGTACCAGAGAAGCGGCGGCTATTTGAATCGTAGTACCTTTCAATGCTTTCCGAAGTAAATCAATCAAGCCAAAAATCCCAATACCAATCCATAGAGCGTACACATAGTACGCTCCGACATAAAAATAGTCACGTTCACGTGGTTGTGGCTCTTGTTGATTCTGATACCATGCGAGTACAAATCCCATAATAATAAACATAATAAGAAGCGTCAACGCCATTTTTTTATCCCTCCAATACTGAAAGAATATGCCGAACAAACCGATAAGTAGAGGTATGCCCCATGTTTTTTTCCAACTTACTCCGGCATCTTGCCAATCGCCCTCTGCTCCGACAAAATTCCACAGTACATATCGTATAAACATATGGTTGGTTTGATAATTCCAGAAGAAATCCCAATCATCTTTGTACTTCGTCCGGGTTTCTTCGTGCATCGCTTCGCGTGAATGTCGACGCGGGAAGAGTTTTTCGCGGTAATCTTGCAGATTGTTGTCCCAACTATCACCACGCAATAAGGGTGTATCTCCGTATTGTTCCCGGCTCAGATAACTTACCAAGCCGGCGAGATTATCCGGCGCATTTTCATTCATCGGTGGTCTCGCGTTCGAGCGAATAATCACACCGGTGTATGTTGTATATCCGATGACAACTAACAAGAAAGAAAGACACGCTATGTGAATCAATCGGTGTTTTGTTTGATATGCTTTATACGCGCCCCATGCCGCACCGATAATAATTGCTACGGGCAAGAAGGGGAGCAATTCAAATTTGAATCCTTTAAAATCTCCATCCAACATCGAAGGCAAATATTGAACGACGCCGGGATAAATTGCAATAAAGGTAGCAACGGTACTGATACTGAAGATTATTAAACTTCGTTTGTTGATTTCATACAGACGAAAATAAATCAACATCATTACCGGAAACACCGCAAGCACCGCAAGCAGATGAACGCCGGTTGATAGTCCTATCAGGTATGCAATAAGAAGAATATATTTTTCGTTGTGTGGTTCCTCTGCACGTTCCCACCAACGCATAATCAGCCACATAATGATACAAACAAATAGCATACTCAGTCCATACACTTCCGCTTCACTGCCGTTGAACCAATAGGTTGTACTGAACGCAAGTGACAAAGCGCCAATTGCTGAAGAACCATAAATTGCAATTTTATCAAGTGTGGTCGTAATTCCACCGGTCATTCGTGCTATAACTTTTACACTGAAAAGATATAAGAACATGACACCAAGGGCGCTTGAAATTGTGGACACAGCGTGCATACGAGCCGCGATATCCGGTAAGAACGGAATCATCGAAGCGACTTTGGCAATGATGAGGAAAAGCGGAGAACCGGGAGGATGAGGGACTTGCATCAAGAACGCCGCAGCACAAAATTCACCTACATCCCAAAAGACGACAGTGACAGAAAGTGTTTTGAAATAAACAACAAGTGTAATAAGTAAGACACTCAGTGCAACAATTCGATTTATAAGTTTATCGGACATTAAGTTCCTCAAATTTGCAAAATCAGTTTGATTATGTAATAAAAAAGCGTGACAATATAGAAGAATTCAGCACTATTTACAAGCGACTTACGCCGCCTGAAGTTGAATTAGCAGTGACTCGGCAATGCTATCGCAGAGCAGAAATCCGTTGTCAGTCAGATGTAATTTGTTTCCTTTGAACACTGCAAGTTTAGAAGCAACGAGTTCTTGAATTTTGGCTTGATGAACCTGACGAAGATTGACACCAAACCGCTGTTCAATTGTTCGTAAATCGAGACTGTTGCTTCTCAATCCAAGCATAATTGCTTCATCGAGCAACTGAGTGTTCGAAAGTGTTTCTTCCGATTCTGTTGGAAATGTTTCGTTGGCAATCCGTTCGATGTAGAGTTGAAGATTCTTTACATTCCACCAACGACGATTTGCCCAGAATGAATGAGCCGACGGACCGAAACCCAAATAGTTTGTATGATTCCAGTAATTTGAATTATGTTTACTTTCAAATCCGGGACGGGCATAATTTGAAACTTCATAATGGATAAAGCCGCGCTCTTGTAAATACTTCATGGTAAATTCATACATCTCGGCTTCCTGTTCGGTTGGAGATGGAGTAATTTGTTTTAATTCAACCATCCGGTGTAGCGGAGTGTTCGGTTCGACAATCAAACTGTAAGCAGAAATGTGCTGTGTTTTCAATGCAAGCGCTTTCTCAAGTGTTTCTTCCCAATTCTTCATTGATTGTTGGGGGAGCGAATAAATCAAATCAATGTTGATGTTCTCAAATCCAACATCCTGTGCCGACTTGACGCTGTTCATTGCCTGTTCACTGTTATGTATTCTTCCAAGAAACTCAAGTTCATTTTGATGGAATGATTGAACCCCGAAACTCAAACGATTAATGCCCACATTGATGAACGAACGTAATTTCGTTTCATCCACAGTTCCCGGATTTGCTTCGAGAGTAATTTCAGCGTCGGGATTGATTTCATAATTTTGGTGAAGCGTCTCAAAAATTCTTTTCAGTGAATCATCGGAGAGGAGGGAAGGAGTTCCGCCGCCGAAAAATATTGTCTCGACTTTTTCGCGATGAGAATATGATTTATACATCGAAATCTCTTTTTGCAATGCCTCGACGAATGTCAGCATCGGCTTGAGATTTTCAATCGAGTAAAAATCACAGTAGATACATTTGCGCTCGCAGAAGGGAATATGGAGGTAGATACTCGACATTATTTAAATTTCTAATTGATGAACATTCCGATTCGACCCCAACGAATAGAACCAAGGAAATCGGAAACGGATTTACTGCGGTGATTCTCTTCCAACGACCAATACACAATTGCTGCGTCACCGATGACATTTTTCTCAGGGAGAAATCCCCAAAAGCGACTGTCGTAACTATGAAAGAAATTATCTCCGAGCATAAACAAATAATTTTCTTTGATGACGTACGTTTCAACAGGTTGTCCGTCGAGTAAACAGCCACGCACATCAGACCAAGAGACCGAATGTCCTTCCGAACGAATGAGATTTTCCCATTGCTGGTACGTTTCTTTTGTGAGAAGAATAATGTCCCCTTGTTTCGGAATCCGAATCGGACCGTAATTATTGAAAGTAAAATTTTCATTTGGAGGAAAGAGTTTTGTCTCCGAACGTAAAGAAGGATTTCCTTCGATGAACGCTTTACGCTCTCCGTTCACCCAAATACTTCCTTTGGAAATTTCAAGGAGGTCACCGCCTTTGGCAACACATCGTTTCACAAGTAAATCGTCTTTTGCCAAGACAGATTTTTCTGCCGTTCCGGGGAATCTGAATACCACAACATCGCCTCGTTCAACATCTACTTGTTTAGAAAATGAAAGAAAGGGAATTGTAGCGTTGAGACTTGAAGACGAAGATGATGCTGAACTAAGACTGAGTTTATTCACAAGCACGAAATCTCCCGGCAGAAGTGTCTCTTCCATCGAAGCAGATGGAATGAAAACCGCTTCGAGAACGAACATCTTCAAAAACAACGCGGCGACTATGGTCACCGTAAAAATGATTGCTAAATCTCTAAACCGCAACATGAATTATTTGTGAATGAATTTCGGACGGATAGACAACACGAATGAGGAAATTGCAGTTCCAAATTACACCATTCAAAAAAAAATAGTAGGACAGAAATCTGTTTCTGTCCTTTTCTGTCTTAATCTACTAACGTCCCGATTCTATTCCATCGAACCGTCGCCAACTTATCGAAGATATTAAATAATGATAAATCGGGATTCCATGACCAATAGACAATCAGCGGTGTACCGATGACATCATCCTTTGGAATAAAACCCCAAAAGCGGCTGTCCAAACTGTTGTCACGGTTGTCACCCATTCCGAAAACATAATCACGTCCGACTGTGTAACTTGTTACTGCCTGACCATCAACTTGGATTTGCCCGCCGCGCATCGAAATTGAATGCCCTTCACGTTTGATAAATGTTTCCCACACAAAATAATTTTCAGGAGTCAACGGAATGACTTGACCTTGTTTTGGAATAATAATAGGACCGTAGTTGTCTTCATTGAAAGGTGCGCCTTTCGGGAAGATTCGTTCATCAACCATTCCCTGACCGTGCAACATTGGTGAGTTGAATTTCATGTTCTCAGGAATTGGCGCAGGTACACCATTCACATAGACGACTCTGTTTTTGATTTGCAATGTATCACCGGCAACGGCAATGCAACGTTTCAAATAATATGCAAACATGTCGGCTTCAACTTCTTCTCGGTAGCCGGGGAAGATAAACACTATCACATCGCCACGCTCAACTTCCCAAAAGGATGGAAGTTTGAAAGCAGGAATTTTAATATTCGTTAAAGGAATAGTTCTTGGAGTTGTTCCGCCGAACACAAATTTGTTTACGAGGAGAAAATCTCCGGTCATGATTTCGTTTTCCATTGAGCCGGTCGGTACTTCGAACGAAGCAATGACGAAACTGTTCAGGACAAGAAAGATACTAAAAACAACTGCCATTTCACGTGCAAATGCTTTTGTTTTCTTAGAAAACGAAAGTTCCTCTTTTACTTCAATATATTCATCGCTATGTTCGTACTTGAAATAATTATACCGAGCAACGATGTAATCATATAAACCAAAAATAATTGGTCCCCATGCCAAGATATAATAATTACCAAGGGGGAAAAAATAGGTAAACACCGTTATAAAAAGTCCACCTAGTAACCATTTTTTTGCATTCCTAAGTTTTCTTTCGTAGAACTCTTTTTTTGTTATTTTTTTTTTCATTTTATTGATAAATGTTGTTCTAATCTTCTTCCATTGAGAGCACTGCCAAGAATGCTTCTTGTGGTATCTCGACACGACCCACTTGTTTCATACGCTTTTTGCCTTCCTTTTGTTTCTCAAGCAACTTTCTTTTTCTTGAAATATCTCCCCCGTAACATTTGGCAATAACATTCTTGCGCATCGCTGAAATTGAATCGCGGGCAATGACTTTACTTCCAATTGCCGCTTGTATGACAACTTCAAACATCTGCCGGGGAATCAATTTCCTGAGTTTGCCACACAGTTTCTTTCCCCATTCATACGCCTTATCGCGATGAACAATCGTAGAGAGTGCATCTACGGATTCTCCATTGAGAAGAATATCGAGTTTGATTAATTCCGACTCGCGATATTCCAAGAACTCGTAATCGAGTGAGGCGTAACCGCGAGTTGTGGATTTGAGTTTATCATAAAAATCAAAAATGATTTCCGAGAGAGGCATCTCATAGCGAATGTCAGCACGGGTTGGAGTCAAATAAGTTGTATTTTTGTAAACTCCACGACGGTCTGTACACAACTTCATAATGTTGCCGATGTATTCGGTCGGAGCGATTATCTGTGCGGAAATGATTGGCTCTTCAACATGTTCAATCTCGACGGCAGGAGGCATCAACGCGGGATTATCAACCAACACAACTTCCTTGTTTGTTTTGATAACCCTATACTCGACGTTCGGAACAGTAGTGATAAGTTCTTGTTGGAATTCCCGTTCAAGTCGCTCCTGAATAATTTCCATGTGAAGCAAGCCAAGAAATCCCGCACGAAAACCAAATCCAAGTGCGACAGAAGATTCCGGTTCGAAGATGAGTGATGCATCATTCATCCGGAGTTTCTCTAAAGAATCTCTCAGTTCAGAAAAGTTGTCAGCATTCACGGGATACAATCCGGCAAACACCATCGGCTTGGCTTCTTTGTAGCCGGGCAATTGTCCTGCGGCGGGATTATCCGCATTCGTTAAGGTGTCACCGACTTTCGTATCGTGAACATCTCTCGCCCCGGGAATGAGATACCCGACGTCGCCTGAATTTAACACACCGGTTCGAACTCTCTGCATTTCGAGCACGCCAACTTCTTCGGCATCAAATATTTTATTTGTTGCAAAGAACTTCACCCGGTCACCTTCTTTTAAAACACCATCCACAACTCTGATATAAACAATCGAACCGCGATAGCCATCGAAGATGGAATCGAAAATAAGTGCAGTAAGTGGGGCTGATAGATTTCCTTTCGGAGGAGGGATACGCTTTACAACCGCTTCAAGAATATCATCAATCCCGATTTTCATCTTCGCACTTGTGAGAAGAATTTCTTCCTCTTTGCATCCGAGCAAATCAATAATTTGTTGTTTAACTGAATCAACCATTGAAGCGGGTAAATCAATTTTGTTGATAACCGGAATGATTTCCAATCCGGCTTCAATTGCAAGGTAGAGATTGCTGATGGTTTGCGCTTCAACTCCTTGTGAGGCATCAACTACAAGTAGAGCGCCTTCGCACGCGGCAAGCGAGCGGGAAACCTCGTAAGAAAAATCCACGTGACCGGGAGTATCAATCAGGTTGAGGGTGTAATCCTTTTTATCCTGCGCCTTGTACTTCATCTGAATCGCATGGAGTTTGATGGTAATGCCGCGCTCCTGCTCAAGTTCCATGTCGTCCAACACCTGATTGAACTTCATCTCACGAGCGGTAATTGTTCCCGTTCGTTCGAGAAGCCGGTCGGCTATAGTGGACTTTCCATGGTCAATGTGGGCAATGATGCAAAAGTTTCTAAGATGCTCCATGCAGAGTTACGTGATTTTCAATTGATTTGACTTCATAACAAAAAGAATCCCGCTCATCAAAAGCGGGAATTGCGTTGAGAATATACCACAATCCGACACGAATTCCAATCAGGCTACAAACGCCGTTTTGCTTTTTCAATCAAGGAAAAATATGTAGATTCTCCGGCAATAATTAACAACGATTTCTCTTATTAACCATGAAACTCTCTCACGCAGGAATTGCCGTCAAAAGTTTAGAAGAAGCAACGAAGTTATTCTCAAAACTCTTTAACATCCAACACATACCAACGGAAGAAGTTGCTGACCAAAAAGTTCGAGTCGGATTTTGTCACGTCGAAAATGCTTCAATTGAATTGACAGAAGCCACTGCGCCCGATTCTCCGATTGCAAAGTTCATAGAGAAACGGGGTGAGGGCGTTCATCATCTTTCGTTTGAAGTGGATGATATTGTCAGCGAGTTGGTTCGACTGAAAAATGAAGGCTTCCAATTGATTGATGAAAAGCCTCGTGTTGGCGCAGGTGGGTATTTGATTGCATTTCTGCATCCGAAATCAACCAACGGTGTTTTGATTGAACTCAGTCAAAAACAGAATAAATGATGGAAGAGCAATCAAACATAACAATAAACGTTACCGATGAGGAGGTCGCACTATCTGAAAAGTTAGACAACTTACCGAATAAACCGGGAGTGTATCAATTCAAAGATGCTGAGGGGAAAGTGTTGTATGTCGGGAAGGCAGTCATTCTCAGAAATCGGGTGAGGCAGTATTTCCACAAGTCACGCAAGAACGAGCCGCGTCTTGATGCAATGATTTCAAAAATCCGTGACGTTGAATTGTTCGTGACTGACTCGGAGGTTGAGGCGTTAATACTCGAAGCGACACTCATCAAAAAACTCAAGCCGCGTTACAATGTAGATTTGAAGGATGATAAAAGTTACCCGTTCATTGTCGTAACGAACGAGCCGTTTCCACGTGTGTTTGTAACAAGAAGAGTGTTCAAAGACGGTTCAAAGTATTTCGGTCCGTACACCGATGTGAAGAACATGCGCGCATCATTGAAGATGATTCGGGAGATTTTCAAAGTGCGGAGTTGTAATTATCTCATCAATGAGGAGTCAATCAAGAAACGAAAAATTAAAGTCTGCCTCGATTACCACATCAAGAAATGCGACGGACCATGTGAAGGAATTATCTCGCAGGAAAAATACAACGAGATGATTCACGAAGTGGTGCAGGTCATCAAAGGAAAATCTTCGAGTCTTGTTCATTCATTACAGGAACAAATGCAGAAAGCGGCGGAAGAATTACGCTTCGAGGAAGCGGCGGAAATGCGTGACCGAATCAAACAACTCAGCGTTTATACCGAACGCCAAAAAATTATTGATGCTGAGTTGGATGATAGGGATTTATTCAATGTTGCAATTGAAGGAAATGATGCTTGTGGAGTTGTCTTGAAAGTTCGGGAAGGAAAACTGAGCGGCAAGCATCATGTGTACATGAGTGGAGTCGAGCACAAAGCCGAAACGGAAATCATCGAACAGTTTGTTCAACGCTATTATCTCGATGCGGAAGATATTCCGTCGGAGGTATTGCTTCCGGTAGAAATCGAAAGTCATGAGCCGATGGCGCAATGGCTGAGCCAGAAGATTGATAAGAAAGTTCATCTCATCATTCCGAAAATCGGTGAGAAAGTTCGCCTGCTGAATTTATGTAAGAAGAATGCCGAGTTGCTTCTTGGTGAATGGAAAGCGCAAAAGATGAAGCGGGATGATTACATTCCTCATTCTGTTATTGCGCTTCAACGGGATTTACGTTTGAAAAAGCCGCCGCGAAAAATCGAGTGCTTCGATATTTCCAATATTCAAGGAAGCGATTCAGTTGCTTCGATGGTGGTGTTTGTTGATGGAAAGCCAAGGAAGTCTGAATACAGAAAATTCAAAATACAATCCGTGCAAGGTCCCGATGATTTTGCGAGCATGAGAGAAGTCATCGAGCGGCGATACTCCCGCCTGCTTGAAGAGCAAGGTGAGTTCCCTGATTTGATTATGGTGGATGGAGGGAAGGGGCAACTTTCGTCGGCGGTCTCTGTCTTAGTTCGTTTGGGACTTCGGGAGGACGGGAATCTTTTACAAACTGAGGCAAGGGAGCGAGGGAGCGAGGGAGTGGGGGCGAATCTCAACGATGGAGTATTGGAGTTTGGGAGTATTGGAGTAATGGAGTTACAAGAAATTGCAAACGAAAATCAAAGAACAAGAGACTCAAAACCCAAAACTCAAAACTCAAAACTATCAATTATCGGATTAGCAAAGCGATTGGAAGAAGTTTTCATACCGGAATCTGATGAGCCGCAAAACATTCCACGAACATCTTCGGGATTGAAACTGTTGCAACAAATCCGGGATGAAGCGCACCGGTTCGCAATCACCTATCACCGAACGTTAAGAGCGAAACGTACACTTCAAACAGAACTTGATTTGATTGAAGGCATCGGAAAGAAACGTGCACAGGAGTTGCTTGAAACTTTCGGTTCTGTTCAAGGGGTGAAGTTTGCAACGCATGAACAGTTGGTCGAGATAGTTGGAGAGAAAGTTGCAGGAAAGATTCAGGAATATTTTGCAGAAGATGCTGTTTGAATTTCTCAGAGGAATTCTGTAACTTGGCAACGCAATTCGGGCGCTTAGCTCAGCTGGTTCAGAGCGTACGCCTCACACGCGTAAGGTCACTGGTTCGATCCCAGTAGCGCCCACAACAAAAAATCCCGACGTAATACATCGGGATTTTTTATTTCACAATCGTCAATGACTAAATCGTCATTGATTCAATCTCCTTAGTTTCCATCTACATAAATCTCGTTCGTGTATAACCAGGACGTTCCGGGTTTTGAACCAAAGGTAAAGGGAAATCGTGAACGGTAATATCCGAAATGAACATATCCGTCTGTATAGCGATATGATTGCCGCGGGTACAAGACAATTTTTCCATAAGGATTAAATCCTGTACAAGGAAGTCCACGTCCGGTAATATCTTTCCATTCGCTTCCGAATTTTTTCTGGATGTACCTGCTGATAACTTGTGAGCATGTCGAAAATGTGAGAATGGAATCTGAGCCGTTGTAAATGGTAATTGCAACAACTTCATTCAACCCATAGGAAGATTTGTTCGTCGTTGCACGAATCAAACTTTCCTGTGTCGGTGTTTCCTGATTGTTCAAAAATGTTTGAACCGGCACTTGTTCATTCTCGCAACTCAGAAAGAACAACAGACTGAGTAACACAAAAGGAAATATTCTCATAGAAGTTTTTTTCACATTATTCCACACGAATTTTTGTGCCGTATTGTACAAAAACTTTTGTAATGAATCAAGGTTTTTTAATGAAAAATCAATCGTGATGGTCTGCCGGTTGCATAGTTTCCGCCCCGGGAAGTCTGCCGATAAGCATTTGCGGGTCATGAATCAAGACAGGTAGATGTTGGGGACAAATACAGAATGTCCCTTCACGGTACGTTAATGTTATCAAGGGAATTTCAGTTGAGGTCCGGTTACAGGCAATGCAGTTTAATGTAGATTCGGAGTTCATTGTTGTTCTTTTCGATTTGTTAAGTTCAAAATAATGTAAAAAAGAGAGTGCGTTCAAGATTTATGTCGAAAAAAGAACTGCATGTCTTTTTTACTCTTTGAGAGCAATATAGCCAAAGTTCATATATTATCTAAGGCTATGGGAACAAAAGAAGTTGTGTATTTCACTTTTCAAACAAATTTATATAAAAAGAGTTGACTGTTACCAAAAAATATCTTAACTTTAGCCCGAAAAATTATATTCATTAACTATTGAGTCCATAATGTCGGTTGTTGTTAAACACCTTACCAAGTATTATGGCGCTGTTAAAGCCATTGAGAACCTTTCGTTCGAGATTCGACCGGGGGAAGTTGTGGGTTTATTGGGTCCGAATGGAGCCGGAAAAACCACAACGGTTCGTATTGTCACAGGATTCATGTCTGCTACCTCGGGAACAGTCGAGGTTGGCGGGAAGGATATTAAAAAATATCCGCATGAAACCAGAAAAATGATTGGGTATTTGCCTGAAGAAAACCCTCTCTATTTTGACATGGATATCATTGACTATCTTGAATTTATTGCAGAATTGCAGGATGTTCCAAGAAGCGATATGAAGCGCCGAGTCAAATATGTTCTTGATACATTTCAATTACATGAAATGAAAGAACGGAAAATCGGTCAGTTATCGAAGGGCTATCGTCAACGTGTCGGCTTGGCGCAAGCGCTGATTCAAGACCCGAAGGTCATCGTCTTCGACGAACCGACGAATGGTCTTGACCCGAATCAGGTTATCGAGTTCAGAAAATTTCTTTCTAATCTTGGAAAAGATAAAACCGTTATTCTTTCATCGCACGCACTTGCTGAAGTTCAAGCAGTCTGTAATCGTGTTATCATCATTGGCAAAGGACGGATTTTAGCAGACGCTCCGATTTCTGAACTGCAACGAAAGTTTGTCGGGAAAGATGTTATCTCCATCGAAATAGAAAAACCGGAAGGAGTAACTTTAGATTCTGCCTTGAGGATGATTGAACAGATTCCGAATGTAGTTTCCGTCTCGCCTCTTTCGACTGTCTCAGACGGCGAAAAGATCTTCCGCTTTTATATTGATTCGACAAAGAACGCGGAAGTGAGAAAGCAATTAACTCATTTGTGTTCAGAAAAGAATTGGAGTTTGTTAAGTTTGCAACAGCAAGTTGTCCGCATTGAAGATATTTTCCACCAACTAACGGTAGGAAAGGAGAAACAATGAAACACATAAATATCATTTTCAAAAAGGAACTCCGTTCTTATTTTGATTCTCCGGTTGCTTACATTTACATCATCATTTTTCTTTTATTGAATGGTTCGTATTTCGTCAGCAATCTCTTCTTAGAAAACGTTGCTTCGTTACGGTTGTTATTTGAATCAACTCCGTGGTTGTTACTCTTCTTTGCATCAGCGATAACAATGCGGCTGATTGCAGAAGAACGAAAATCAGGCACCTACGAAACACTCAACACGAAGCCAATCAAAGTCGGTGAAATTGTCATGGGGAAATTCCTCGCAGCATGGTTTCTGATTTTGGTTGCCTTACTTCCAACGTTGCTCTATCTTTTTACTGTCTGGCTCCTCGGTAATATTGATATCGGACCTGTATTCGGCGGTTATTTTGGTTTGATGTTACTCGGCGGTGCATTCATTGCCATTGGCATGTTGGGTTCAGCGATGAGTGAAAACCAAATTGTTTCGTTCATCATCAGTTTCGTCATCATCTTAATTCTCTTTACGATAGATAAAATTCTGATATACCTACCGTTGAATGTAGTTTCGGCTGTGGAATATCTTGGAGTTGTCAATCATTATGCGAGCGTTGCGCGTGGTGTGCTTGATTCCCGCGACATTGTTTACTACCTGACGGTAATGATTTTCTCGCTTCTGCTTGCAACTTCGTTTGCCCATAAAGAAAGCATACGAAATGTCTGGCGCTTAAAAAGTTTTGATTGGAAGCGGGAAGTTCCAAAACTCGGTTTGGTGCTTGTTATCCTTGTGTTTTTCAATCTCTTATCATTCAGGATTTTTTATCGTGTAGATTTAACCAGAGAGAAGTTATATACTTTGACCCCGACGACGAAGAGTCTCTTGAATTATCTTGACGATAATTTCCTTGTGAAAGCATATTTTACTCCGAACTTACCGCCCCCATATCATAATCATAAGCGTATCGTTCAGGAACAATTAGATGAGTTTCGTGCTCATTCTCCGCAGGCATTTCACTATCAATTTATTCCCGTTGCGGATGACCCGGATGCAGAGCGAGAAGCCATTTCCGAAGGAATGGAACCGGTACAAACAAAAGTTATCAAAGACGACCAGTATCAAACACAAAAAGGATATGCCGGTTTAGTCTTTTCGTACGGTGATAAATCCGAGCGTTTGCCTGTGGTTGAACAACTTGACCATCTTGAGTATTACATTACCCGCAACATGAAAAAATTGCTGGTCCCTCAGGCACATAAAATCGGAATCCTTACCGGGCATGGTGAAACATCTCCCGAAAAAATGAATGCGTTTCGGAAAGAACTTTCCAAGCAATATCAAATTCGTACCGTCAATCTTTCCGGCGGAAACAAAGCCGTTCCGGAAGATATTTCAATTTTATTGATTGTGTCGCCCAAAAATCGCTTCAGTGAAAAAGACAAATATCAATTGAACAATTATGTTATGCGTGGCGGAAAATTAGCTATGTTCATCAATACAGTTGTTGTTGATTCATTGACTCATCGCTCAAGTGTTATTGATTTGAATCTTGGAGATATGATTGAAAATTGGGGTTGCGCACTCGGAACGGACCTCTTACTTGATGCGACGTGTGTAACCATTACGGCAAAAGTGGACACACTTGCAACCGCACTTCCGACCGATGTTGCTTATCCGTTTTATCCTCTGACTGGAAAATTCAATCAGAGTAATATTGCATTTAAGAATCTGCAACCCGTAGCGTTCACATTTGTAAGTACGGTTGACCCGAAGATTGCAAGTATCCGTGGAGTATCCGGTGATGCATTGCTAACAACATCAAACAGAACGACAAGAATGGAAGGTGAACAAATTGATACTGACCCGGCTCAGATATTTCCTGAGGATATGTTCACGCTGGAGGATATTCCTGTTGCCGCCGCGCTTGAAGGACAATTCAAGAGTATGTACACGCTCAATCGGGCAGTTGAGTTGAAAATCATCAAAGAAGATGAAGCGGATTATGAAGACCCGATTCCGGCGAGAAGTCAGAATACGAGAATTGTCATTATCGGGGATGGTGATTTTGTCTTGGATGCGGCACAGTATGGTCAGCAGAATATTGAATTTGCATCAACGGCTGTAGATTGGCTTGTTGATGATATTGAACTTGCATCAATGAAGATGCGGGACCCTTCGCCGAAACAATTTACCGATGTTAGCGAAGGAACGAAGACATTTGTTAAATATTTTAATTTCACAGCGCCTCCGGCACTTATCATTCTTATAGGCTTCTTACGCCTGATGATGAATGCCGCGCGTCGTAAACGTCACAAAAGTTATTGATGAGGTTGTATGAAACGGTCATCTTATTTTTTATTATTTCTTGTAGTCATTGTTTTAGTTGTCGCGTATTTTTATATCAAACCGAAGGAGAGTCAGGAATCAACATATGAGAAGCCTGACATTACGCTGACGTTCGATATCGGGAAGATTACCAAAATCGAGATAGACAAAAACAAACAGTATATCCGGTTCGAAAAAATTAAAGACAGATGGAAAATTATCGACCCCATCAACACGTATGCGGACGATGAAGCCATCTATGGTTTACTCGAAGGATTCGCGAAGTTTAGTTTACTCGGTTTAATTTCATCCAATCCACAAAAGCAAGCGATGTATGAAGTTGATGATAAGGGAACATCCGTCACGGTTACGACTGATGGGAATCAGCAGACGACTCTCATTGTCGGAAAACTTGGACAAACATCAGGACAGGCATATGTTCGACCTGCATCTTCAGGTTCTGTCTATCTTGCAAAAGGATTAGTTCCATCACTTGTCGGAAAAAGTTTGAGCGACTGGAGACAGAAAACAGTTGTTCGGGTTGAACCGCGAATGATGAAAATGCTTACCGTTCTCGCCGGTGGAGAGCGTGCAGTGTTCAAGCGTGATGATAAGAAGTGGACTTCCGGCGGCGCCACTGTTCCTGCAAAGCGAATGAAACCTGCCGTGCAACAACTTTCGTACTTACGTGCTGAAGGTTTCATTGATACTGTTGTGTTTTTATCCGGTTCGCCTGCATTACATGTTGAGTTAATGACGGACGAATTGATGCGGCTTGATTTTTACAATCATCCCAAATTCAAAAACCAATATTTATTAAAGTCATCCACCGACCAGAAGTTATACGTGGTGAACAAATCTTCTGTGAAGGATATTAGTGCATTAGTCGGTGGCATGGCAGAACAACCGGAAGAAACCTACGCCGCCGAACCTGATGTTCCGACAACAGGAGGAGGAGGAGAAGTGGATGATTCATACAAACCGACAGGTGTAGAAGCAAATGCAGATATTTCACCTGAAGCAAGAAAAGTTTTGCAATCTATTTTGCAACAATCACGCGGTACAGCGTTATCTTCTCAAGAAGGACTACCTGCCGCTACAGGCATTGAAGATTCCGGTGAACTTACGGTTTATACATGTAAGAGCGGTGATAACATTGCATCGGTCAGCCGAAAGCATAATGTTACGGAAGAGCAACTTATGAAATGGAATATCCTGAAACCGGGTGATGTCCTCAAACCGGGAATGGAATTATACGTGTACTTAAACAGATAATGACGATTGAATCATTCTACGAACCGTAGGTTGACGACTTAATTATTATCTCTTTCATTATGAAGCCCTGTCCGTTTGGATAGGGTTTCTTATTTCTACAGAGTGATGCCAGCATTTATTCGATATGACGCTCTTCGGTTTTCAGAAGAAGAACAGTTGGAACGGGCGAAGAGTTACTTTGAACTATGTCAGAAGAGACGCACGGTGCGAGAGTTTTCCGACAAACCTGTTTCCCGTGAATTGCTCGAAACCTTGTTACGCACAGCCGGAACCGCTCCATCGGGTGCAAACAAGCAACCGTGGCGATTCGTTGTTGTTACTGAACCTGAGTTGAAAAGAGAAATTCGCATCGCCGCAGAAAAAGAGGAGCGGGAAAGTTATGAACATCGGATGCCCAAACAATGGCTCGATGATTTAGCCGCGCTCGGAACGGATTGGCACAAAGAATTTTTAGAAATTGCTCCCGCTCTTATCGTTGTCTTTTCCATTGAGTATGAAAAAGAAAATGATAATCTCAAAAAGAACTATTACGTGAAGGAATCTGTTGGAATTGCCGTAGGTTTTTTACTTGCAACAATTCATAATGCAGGCTTGGTTTCGCTTACGCACACACCAAACCCGATGAATTTTTTGCAAAAAATACTCAAACGACCTGAGAATGAACGACCATTTCTCCTTCTTCCAATTGGCTACCAAGCCGAGGGAGTTCATGTCCCGGATATTCAAAGGAAATCTTCTAACGAAATAATACTCTGGAAATAAATCTGAATACTTGTATTTATGAACGAGACTCAAACATCACTCCCATCATTTACCGTTATAGTCAAAAACGCTTTTGTACTAAGTCTTTTGTATTTAGCGCTTTGTACTTCCATCTTTTCCCAGCAGGCACGTCAGATTAAAACAGGCGCTGATGAGTTTTATTTCAAACATTCAATGATAGTTTCACAAAAGCGAGTAGGTATTGTTTGTAACAAGACATCGCTCCTATCGAATGGTGTTCACATCGTTGATTATTTTGTTGAGAAAGGAATTCATGTAACGGCATTGTTTAGCCCGGAACATGGATTCCGCGGAGAAGCGCCTGCCGGAACGTCAGTTGAATCAACAGTTGACCCGCTCCTTGGGATACCGATTTATTCGTTATATGGAAAAAATAAAAAGCCGACGAAAGAAATGCTTGAAGAAGTTGATGTGCTCATTTTCGATATGCAGGATGTCGGGGCGAGATTTTATACTTATGTAAGTACGATGGCGTATGCAATGCAAGCAGCGGCTGAACAAAAGAAGGAGTTTATTGTTTTTGACCGACCGAATCCGATTAACGGTGTTGATGTAGAAGGACCGGTGCTTGATACTTCGTTTTCGTCATTTGTCGGAATCTTCCCGATTCCGATTCGCCACGGTTTGACCATAGGGGAGATTGCGCGGATGATTCGATACGAGTGGTGGAAAATTGATTCGCTTAAACTGAGTATTATTCCGATGAGAGGATGGGAACGGGGATTGTGGTACAATCAGGGGATGTTACACTGGACTCCGCCATCGCCAAATATAAAAACACTGGCAACTGCAATAGTCTACCCGGGGACATGCTTGTTCGAGGCAACAAATGTCTCTGAAGGGCGGGGAACATCAAATCCGTTTGAATTTATCGGTGCGCCATGGATTGATAAGGAATTGTTTTCATCATCCTTGAATGCCCTTCATCTGCCAGGAATTCTTTTTGAACCTATTACCTTTACGCCTGCCGATAATTCTGCTCCGGCGGCAAATCCTAAGTACAAGGATGTGGAATGTCAGGGAGTGTTTATGAAAGTGACAGACCGAACATCGTTTAAGCCGGTTGAAACAGCCGTTGCGATGCTTACTATTCTTCAGCAAATGTATCCCGACAAACTCACAATTGATGAGAAGCAATTTGACAGACTTGCAGGGGTTAGTGAAATAAGGAAAATGATTCTTCAGGGGAAGATGACCGATTGGAGTATTTATCAGAATGGAATAGAGGAATTCAAGAAAATAAGAGAACAGTATTTGATTTATTGAATTCAGATGCGAATGCCAAAATGGTTTTGTACTTCCCTCATTTTTTCGTATTTTGTCAACCGTTTAATCATAGTGGAATCAAATAATGTTTACAATTCTTGCAATTCTTGAGATTATCGTCTCTCTTTTACTAATAATTGTTGTTTTAATGCAGGCAAGCAAAGGAAGCGGGCTTGCAGGCGCATTTGGCGGCTCGCAAATGGGGGCAATGTTTGGCGCTCGTCGTGCGGCAGATTTTCTCAGTAAAGCAACGACGGTACTTGCCGTTGTTTTTCTCGCGTTGTGTTTAGTCATTAATATCTTTGTGCTTGATAGTTCAGCAGGTGCTGTGGAAAGTATTATTCAACAAGGACAACCGACATCTGTTCCGGCTCCGGTGCCACCGCAAGCCACACCCCCCGCACAGCAAGGCAAATAGTTTCTATGCGCCTATGGCTCAATTGGTAGAGCAGCTGACTCTTAATCAGCGGGTTCAAGGTTCGAGTCCTTGTAGGCGCACTTTTCCCCTCCGAGATTTCCTTCTTTCTTTATGATTTCCACAGTGGAATTACAGAACACTGTGCCGCCTGCTATGGAAAATCAAAGTGGCTCGCCATCTTTTTCCAGCACAACATTGTTTGAGGAATATCATTTGTTGGTTGAATCTGCCATGCTGATTCAATGTACCAATGCAATACTTTCAGTCAGGGGAAAGGATTCGCTTGATTTTCTTCAACGACTTTCGACCAATGAGTTAAAGGCGATTTCCGAACATCAATTTGTGACAACAATATTAGTAACTGAGAAAGCCAAGGTTGTTGACGTTGCGACCGTGATTCGGAAGAACGAAGAATTTCTTATGATACTGCAATCTGTTAATGCTGGAATTGTTTTGAAATGGTTAGAGAAGTTTTTATTCACAGAGGATGTACATCTTCGGAATGTGACTGGTGAGTATGAACATTTTGCAGTGGTTGGAGAACGGGCAGAGCAAATAGTCAGTAAATTTTCCGAACAAGCACAAGATGGAATTACCTTTCAAGATTCATTATGGGGGGAGAGGATGGTTCATTGTTTGGTGAGACATAATCAAAAGCGTGAAGTCAACAGTGAACTATTTTCTTACTTGGGTACTGTAGGAAATGAATCGGATGCGTTTGAGTCTTACCGGATTGAGAACGGAGTTCCGAAGTTCGGTTTCGAGTTGACTGAACACATCAATCCGCTCGAAGCAGGATTGGAGCGATTCATCAGTTGGACGAAAGGTTGTTACATCGGTCAGGAAGTAGTTGCACGAATTGATACGTATAAGAAACTGCAACGGCGTTTGGTTGGATTTATTTTTGATGATGAGGGAAGAAACAAGGTAGCAAACGGGAAGATATTTTTCGAGGGAGAAGAAGTTGGCTGGACGACGAGTCATGCATGGTCGGAGAAGTTTAGAAAGCACATTGCTCTCGGTTATTTGAAAACGAGTGTTGAATCTGATGTTCTCCAGTTTCAAAACGAACAAATTAAAGAATCAATTCCTGTTCGGGTTTCAACACTGCCGTTCGATATTCAATGATGAAACATCCAGCAAGAAAAGTTGCAATTGTAACAGGGGGTGGAAAGCGTTTGGGGAAACATATTGCGATTGCATTGGCTGAGCATGGATTCGATGTAGCCATCGGATATAATTCATCGCGGACAGGTGCGAATCGGACGATACAATCAATTCAGAAATTAGGGCGAGAAGCAATCGCGTTGAAAGCAGATGTTCGAGACAAAAAGCAAGTGAAGAAACTTGTGGATTCAACGATGAAGAAATTCAAACGAATTGACGTATTGGTAAATAATGCGGCAATTTTTGTGGAAAGCACATTGGAAAATATTTCTGAAGAGATGTGGGATTCGACGCTTGACACAAATCTGAAAGGAACATTTCTTTGTTCACAAGCGGTTGCGCCTTTCATGCTCAACCAAAAAGAGGGACGCATTATTAACATTGCTTCACTTGGTGGATTGCAAGCGTGGAGTAAGCACTTGCCGTACAGCGTTTCCAAAGCGGGCGTCATTATGTTGACGCGGTGCTTGGCAAAATCGCTTGCACCGAATATTTATGTTAATGCAATCGCACCCGGAACAATTGAGATGGATGAAGTTGCATCAACGACAAGTCAGGTGAGTGTGCAAGCGATTCCACTCAGGCGTTACGGTAACTCAACTGACATTACAAGTATGGTTGTCTATCTTGCAACGACTGCTGAATATATCACCGGACAAACTTTTACCATTGATGGCGGTCGTTCCGCATAAGGAAAGAGAATGAAAAGCAAAAGCATACGCACACCTAAAGCATATAAAAACATGGAATTTCTTGTCGGACCGGAAGCGCGTTCTATCAGAATTCTCACCGAATTTTTAGAGCCGGCAAGTCGCTTCAAAGCGGAGGGAATTAACGAAGCGATTGTGTTCTTTGGTTCGGCAAGAATCAAACCATTGACTGAATCAAAAAAGATTTTGGGGAACTTGAAAAAGAAAGTCAAAGGCAGTTCAAATCAAACAAAAAAAATAGTAAAGCAAATTCATGAAGCAGAGATTGATGTTGAAATGTCTCGCTACTATGAAGATGCGTACAGGCTTTCAACGATGCTGACAAAGTGGTCATTGGGCTTGGAGAATGGACACAGGTTTGTAATTTGTTCTGGCGGCGGACCGGGAATAATGGAAGCAGCGAACAAGGGAGCGTTGCTTTCCGGAGGCAAATCAATCGGATTGAATATAAGTTTACCCCACGAACAGGAATCGAATCCCTACATCTCAAAGAATTTGAATTTCGAGTTTCATTATTTCTTCATGCGAAAACTTTGGTTCATGTCGCTTGCAGAGGCGTTGGTGATGTTCCCAGGCGGCTTTGGGACGATGGATGAAATGATGGAGGTACTGACACTGATACAGACGACGAAAGTGAAAACCAAAATGCCGGTTGTTTTGTACGGTCCGAAGTATTGGAAGCAGGTTCTTAATTTTGATTTCATGGTAAAATATCATACAATCTCAAAGCAAGATTTGAAGTTGTTTCATTTTGCCGACACGCCCGAAGAGGCGTTCGAAATTCTCAAGAAAGAATTGTCAAAACATCTCAATCGAAAATAATAAGTGTCCACAACCCGAAGGAAAATGTTATTATACGCATGAACTTTTCGACGGTTTTCTACACGCTCGATGAGCGAGTAGCGACCGTCACCATGAATCGCCCGGAACGACGCAACGCTTTGAACGATGTGATGATTCGTGAGTTGACAGAGTCTTTCCAAGCGCTCGGGCGAAATGCAAATTGTCGTGTTATTATTCTCACCGGCGCGGAGAACTCATTCTGCGCAGGTATGGATCTGGAATTTCTTGAACAGATTTCAGCAAAAACGCAGGAAGAAAATCTTGAAGATGCAAAAGCGTTGATGAAACTTCTGCAACTGATTTACACACTCAAAAAACCGGTGGTTGCAATGGTGAACGATTCTGCTCTTGGTGGCGGTTGTGGCTTAGCCATCACGTGTGATTATGTTTTTGCCGGAAAAGAGCGTGCGAAGTTCGGTGTTCCTGAAGTTCGAATTGGATTCGTTCCCGCGTTGATTTTACCCTTTCTCATCAAACGAATGGGGGAAGGGCGTGCGAAAGAATTTGTGTTGCAAGGTGAAGTTCTAAATTCTTTGATTGCAAAAGAACGAGGGCTTGCAACAGAAATAGTTGATGATGAAAAATTGAAAGAACATGTCATGTCGTTTGCAACAACGCTTGCAAAGACGACAAGCCCCAATGCTGTTTCATTGACGAAAGAATTGATTTCACGGCTGAACGAATTGAGTTTCAAAGATGCGCTTGAATTTGCCGCGAATCTTAACTCAATGACAAGGAAGACAGAAGAATTCAAAAAAGGAATTGAATCATTTTTGAAGAAGGAAAAGTTGGAATGGTGAACAGAGAATCATTACGCACTTCGATTCGGAACATCCCGGATTTTCCAAAGAAGGGAATCATGTTCCGCGACATCACAACGCTGTTGAAAGATAAGCAAGCGTTCACTCAAGCGATTGATGTCCTCTATGAGCGATACAAATCCGAGAAGATTGATAAGATAGCGAGTGTGGAATCCCGTGGATTTATTTTCGGAAGCGTACTTGCTTATCGTCTCGGAGCGGGATTTGTACCAGTGAGAAAACCAAAGAAACTCCCTTCGTCAACTATCAAAGAAGAGTATCAACTTGAATATGGAACGGACGCGTTGGAAATTCACACAGACGCAATTAGCAAAGGGGAACGGGTTCTGATTGTTGACGATTTACTTGCGACGGGAGGAACAGTCGAAGCAACTTGTAAATTGGTGAAACGTCTTGGGGGAGAGATAATCAGTCTTGCCTTTTTAGTTGAACTAACATTCCTGAAAGCCCGGGAACGATTACGGGAATATGATGTTTATAGTATCATCCAATACAATTCTGAAGAATAAAAGAACAAATAATTTGAAAACGCATATCAATTATTTTCTTATCGCAATGCTGAGTTTATTGATAATCGCATGCGAACAGAAAAAAGAAAATCCGCTTGACGTTCAATTGAACGCGCCGTTTGTCAGTAACATCGCGGTTACGCCTGATGTCATTGATACTGACTCAATACTTGTAGGAGGAACGCCCTCACCGAATGATTTAATTACTCTGACATTCGTGGTTTCCGGGAAGGCTACGCATCCCGATGGTAACGGCACACTGAAAACCGTTCAGTGTGAAATCCTCTCTCCTACTTCTACATCAACGTTGGCAACTGTGCGATTGTTCAACAACGGAGTATTCCCCGATACTTCAACAACGGATAATATTTTCACCGGAACAGTTTCGATTCAAATCAAACGAGTGCAGGTAGGAAATTTCTCTGTTCGTTTGAGTGCAAGTGACAAAGCAGGAATGACGAGTAACACCATCATTCATCGGCTGAGGGTTGTGAGAAGCAGCAACGCACCGGTAATTTCCAATCTCGTTGCGCCTGATACCGTGACACTTCCTCCAAGTCCGTATTCTGTGTTATTTGTGATGCATGTGAATGTTACAGATGCAGACGGAAAAGCAGACATAGAAAAAGTCTATTTCCGAAATCTCGATTCACCAAGCGACACGAATAAACAATTTCTATTGTTTGATGATGGAATTAAAAACGATGTGAAGTATGATTCGGTATCGGCAGATGGCGTGTACTCCGGCAGATTCCAGTTACCATGGAACACACCGCCACAATCATATCGGTTCGAGTTTGTTGCTGTTGACCAACTTGGTGTAATGAGTAATAAGATTTTACATACAATGATTGTGAGGCAACCGTGAAGAAGTTATCAGTTATCTGTTATTTGCTATTCGTTGGTTCAATGTTTGGGCAGATGAATGTGCCGAGAGTTATTTGGTCGGATTCGAGTTCGAGCAGTTCCCATTTGATTCCGAGCAATAGCGTTACGTACATGCGCTACGAACCGGGAAATTTATGGACAGGAACAAGCAAAGGTCTTGCACGAACGACAGACTTTGGAAATTCATGGCAAAGTTTTCGCGGCAATTCAAAATTTCCACACAACGGAATATTTTCGTTAGCAACGAATGGGAATACAATTTGGACTTCGACCGGCTACGATACAGAAATTGAAGGCGGAAGTGTTCAAACCGGCGGCGGGTACACATTCTCACTCGATAATGGAATAAGTTGGGATTATGTTCCGCAAACATTAGATGACCCGAATGCAAAATACATTCAATACGGAATCAATGATTCGGTCTGGATTCTTCCGGTTACTGTTCCTCAACAAAATGTTACGTTTGATATTTCCATCACTCCTTCGGGAACTGTGTATATTGCAAGTTGGTCAAGCAGTTTGAGACGTTCATATGATAACGGGCAAACATGGGAACGAATCTTACTACCGCTTGATAATAGAATGAGCATTTCTCCATGGGATACGCTTTGGACGTATGCGCCGTCAGATACGCTCCGTCAGCAAAGAATATTTACACGATTTGACCCACGGCAAAATTTTAACATGCTTGCTTTTTCTGTTTTTGCCGTTGATGATGACACAATCTGGTGCGGAACGGCTGGCGGTGTCAATAAATCAACCGATGCAGGAGTAAGTTGGGTTCGGTTAACGCATCAAAATCAAACCAAACCGATTCTCGGAAATTGGGTGATTGCGATTGATGAACAACGTGTGAATGGCAAAAGCAGAATCTGGACAACGAACTGGCGCGCAAACGATTACGAAGAAGATTATGGTATAAGTTACACGGATGACGGCGGACTCTCATGGAAAAATTTATTGCATGGTGTAAAGGCGTATGACTTTGCATTTAAGGATTCCATCGTGTACATCGCTACCGACCTGGGTGTTTACCGTACTTCGGATTGGGGAATTTCATTTCAGAAGTTTTCAGATTTTGTTGATGAATTGCCCCGGGTCTCTATACCTTCACCGAAAGTATATAGCGTCGTGGTTGTCAATGATACGGTATTAATTGGAACAGATGACGGATTAGTCATGACAATTGATAATGACATGCATCTGTTTGGTTCAACGTGGAAAGCATTTCGTGCTTATCAACAACTTGGAACAAAAGCCGAAACGTATGCCTATCCGAATCCCTATTCGCCTTCGCTTGATAATATTGTGAGGATACATTACGGTGCGACGAATTTAAGTGCGTCAGGAAATCGTGAAGTCTCAATTGAGGTTTTCGATTTCGGAATGAATCGAGTCCGCACGTTAATTACAAAAGCACAACGGTCTGTGGCTCAGGAGTTTGACGAATTTTGGGACGGACGAACCGATGGCGGCGAACTTGTCCCTAACGGCGTTTATTTCTATCGCCTTGTGATTGATAACGATGAACCTCAGTTCGGAAAGATTTTGGTGTTACAATGAAGAAGTTTTTCTTTCTGCTTTTGTTTGTTTGTTGTTTGATGTTTCAAGCAATGGCTGATAGTCCTTATATCGGTTCGTTTGCACGGATGGGATTTGGAGCGCGAGGGATGGGAATGGGAAATGCGCTTGTGGCAGTCGCAACCGGAGACATCAACACATATTACAATCCTGCGCTTGCACCATTTACAGAAAAACGTACCGCCTCTGCAAGTTTCGGAATTCTCTCACTTGACAGAAGTTTGAATTTTCTCAGTTACACACAACCGATTGAACCTCGCGGCGGGTTCTCCATTGGACTTATCAATGCGGGTGTGAGTAACATTGACGGACGGGACAACGATGGTGTTCACACGGAAGATTATTCCACGTTCGAGAATCAGTTTTATCTCGCTTTTGCTAATCGCGTCTCGGATAATCTTTCACTTGGTGTGACAGTAAAAATGTATTACAGTAAATTGTTTGAAGAGGTCTCTTCATCAACTGTCGGGTTTGATATTGGCGCAGTATTTCAATTCTCACCGGAGTTAACTCTGGGTGCATCAGTTTCAGACATCAATTCAAAATATAATTGGAACACAACACCGGTCTATGGCTCGCTCAACGGAAAGAATTCCAAAGATAAATTTCCGATGGTGAGAAAGTTCGGAGCCGCGTATCATTGGAAAGAAGCCGGTGCAATTATTTCTCTTGAATATGAAAACACATCGGCGAGTACGAACGCATTCCGTGCGGGAATTGAATACGCAGTCCACGAGAACATTAGCGTTCGCGGCGGATTTGATAGATACGATTTCGGCGATGATGCAACCGGTGCGAAACCATCGTTCGGATTTTCTGCCCGTCGGGCATTCGGAGATTGGACTCCTGCTCTGACATACGCATTTGTCTTCGAGCCGTTTTCTTCGCACGATATTCATGTCATTACCCTTTCGACAACGTTTTAATTTATGAAAAGAATTATTTCAATTGTTATCCTGCTTGGAATTAGTTTTCAGTTTGTTCTTGCTCAGGCAGGAGGAACCGGTTTATCGTTTCTCAAATTCGGTGTCGGTGGCAAAGCCGTCAGTATGGGCGAAGCGTATTCCGTCATTGGTGCAGAGCCGTTTGCAATGAACTACAATCCTGCTTCGCTGACACAATCTCAATCCGTTCAGGCTGTATTTTCACACAGAGAATTATTTCAGGATACCCGTTCTGAGTTTCTTGGCGTTTCAGTTCCGCTGGATGATGTTACGTTAGCATTCGGCCTTCATTCTCTTAGCGTTTCCGATATTGAAATTAGAAGCACCCCCGGCGCAGCAGAAGGGACGTTCGACGCGAAGAACGCATCAATAGGAATGGCAGGCGCGTATAGGTTTTCAGATGAATTGAGTTTAGGATTCACGGCAAATTATCTTTATGAAAAAATTTATGTTGATGAAGCAACCGGCTATGGAATAAACATAGGCGGAACCTACATGACTCCATGGGAGGTTCGCCTCGGCTTCGTTGTTGATAATCTCGGTTCGATGAACGAGTTGCATACCATTGCGTCAACGTTGCCAACAACGTATCGCTTCGGCGGCGCGTATGAAATACCGTTAGAGAAGATTGAAGGGAATATCACTCTCGCCACAGAAATTGTTTCAGTGAAGAATGAGGGGACTGCCCATGTACACATCGGGGCTGAGTTTGAATTTCAAAAAATGATTGCATTACGAGGCGGCTTTCAATCAGGGTATGAATCGAAGAGTATCACAACGGGAATCGGCTTCAGGCAAAACATGTTTACGCTCGATTATGCGTTCGGTCCCGATAAATCCGATTTGGGTTCTACTCACACGTTCACCGTTGGCGTGTTGTTCTAAATTACAAAGGAATCATGTATGAGTTTGTTCATTTTAAGTTTATTAGCATTGAGTTTTATGTTCACCCCGGACGATAAGACAGAGAAGAAAGTTGAAACTTCCTGGTCGTCATTTGAGGAAGGAATCGAGCAAGCAAAGAAATCAAACAAAAAAATTATGCTCGATATTTACACCGATTGGTGCGGCTGGTGTAAGAAACTTGATAAAGAAGTATACGCGAACAAAGACGTTGCAAAGTATCTCGGAAACAATTATGTCTCCATTAAGATTAATGCGGAATCTTCGAAGAAATTTAAGTTCAAGGGGAAAGAATATACGGAGGCGCAACTTGCACAAGGATTCGGCGCTACAGGATATCCAACGATTGTTTTTCTGAAGGCAGATTCAGATATGATTACCAAGTTGGGCGGCTATGTTGAGCCTGAGCGCTTCCTCAAAATTCTCAAGTTCCTCGGTGAAGACCACTACGAAAAAATGAAGTTTGAGGAGTTCCTCGATAAAGAGGAGAAGAGTTCGAAGAAAAAGTATGTTGGACAGGCATTCTTGCCTGTCAGAAGAGTCAGGACAGAAAAGGATTCCATGCCTGCGGCAGGCAGGTCTGTACTACAATTGGGGAAAATCTCGATGATTCTGCAATCAGGTGCTTGTAATGTTGGATTGAACTTCTTTCGCCAACTTCTCCACGCACGTTTTGCAAAAGTACAACATTTTGTAGTCGCCGATTTGCCGTTCGACGAGTTTTGATTTATGGAATTTTTCTCTGCACACCGAACACTTTTCGGAGAAGACATCGTCGGGATGAGCGGGTTTTTGAAGTAATGCCATCCTCCCGAAATATGCGGCGAATATCAGAAGAACTAAGAATGCAACGGCTAATGCGGTAATAATCATCGTGGCTGAATATATCAACAAGAACAATCAACACAAAATCACCTGACAACATATCAGTATGAACAGAACAGACGCACTTCAACTTTTACAAGAATACACCAAGAACGATGCTCTCCTGAAACACATGTATTCAGTGGAAGCGGCAATGCGTGCGTATGCGCGCAAGTACAACGAGGATGAGGAGATTTGGGGCATCACCGGCTTGCTTCATGATTTTGATTACGAAATGTATCCTGACCCGCCCGACCACCCGCTCAAAGGTTCGGAGATATTGAAGGAGAAAGGATACAGCGAAGAAATCAGAACAGCGATTTTGGGACATGCAACGTACACTGGTGTAGCGCGTGAATCTCTCATGGCAAAAGTGTTGTATGCGAGCGACGAACTGTGCGGGTTTATTATGGCGTGTTCGTTAGTCAGACCGAATAAAATTGCCGACCTCGAAGTGTCATCTGTCAAAAAGAAACTGAAAGACAAAGCGTTCGCCCGCAATGTTAATCGCGATGACATTACACAAGGGACGGCAGAATTAGGTATTCCGCTCGACGAACATATTCAATTTGTGATTGATGCGATGAAGGGGATTGCCTCAGACCTTGGACTGAAATAAAAATAGCGGGCTACTGACTGTAAGTAGCCCGCTTTTCAAAGCTTCATCTTTTGTTATTTTTTATCTTTTTCCCTTCAATCCACTGAAATAAAATCGGGAGGACAAATAATGTCAACAATGTTGATGTTACTAATCCACCGATAACAACTGTTGCCAGAGGTCGTTGCACTTCCGCGCCCGTTCCGTGCGAAAGTGCCATCGGGATAAAGCCGAGGCTTGCAACAAGCGCAGTCATAAGAACGGGGCGTAGTCGGTCTGATGCGCCTTTGATAATCGCTATGTTTAAATCATGTCCTTCTTTCACTAACTGATTGATGTAGGAAATGAGGACAATCCCGTTTAAGACTGCAACTCCAAACAAAGCGATAAATCCGATGGAGGCAGAGACACTCAGGTTCAAATCACGAAGAAGGAGCGCGAAGATTCCTCCGCTTAGAGCAAAGGGAAGGTTTAACAGAATCAACATCGAGTGCCGGATATTCCCGAAGGTTGTAAAGAGCAATACGAAAATAATAAAGATGGAAAGCGGAAGGACAATCGTTAATCGTTGCATCGCGCTTTGCTGATTTTCAAATTGTCCTCCCCACGTAATATAGTAACCTGTTGGAAGTTGAACGGAAGATTCAATCTTCTTCTTTGCTTCTGCGACGAACGTTCCTATATCGGTGCCACGCACATTACACTCGATGACGATTCGCCGTTGTCCGTATTCACGGCTTACTTGAACGGGTCCTTCTTCCGCAACAATGCGAGCAACTTGTTTTAACGGAACGTTTCCTCCGCCCGGTAAACTCACAAGAGTATTTTCAATTGATTGAATATCACCCCGGTTGTTTTCAGGGTAACGAACAAGTACTGCAAACCGCGCTTGTCCTTCAAACATCTCGGTAGCGGTTTTTCCTCCGATCGCAATCTCAATAACACGCTGAACATCAGCAACATTCAGTCCATAACGAGCAATTGCATCTCTGTCAACATAAATATTCAAATACGTTTGTCCTGAGGTTTGCTCAATCGAAACATCAACCGCGCCATTGACGGTACGAACGACATCGGCTATGCGGTCTGCTTTTTCTTTCAACATATTCAAATCAGTGCCGAACAGTTTGATGGCAATATCAGACTTCACACCGGAAACAAGTTCATCCACACGCATGGCAATCGGCTGTGTGATGTTGTAGTTTACACCGGGAATGTGCTTCAATTCTTCCACCATCTTTTCAACGAGTTCTTCTTTTGTCCCGGCAGTTTTCCATTCCGATTTAGGTTTCAGTGTGACATAAATATCGCTGAGGTTCACACCCATCGGGTCGGTTGCGATATCGGGGCGACCAAGACGACCAACCACAAACTCGACTTCAGGAAATTGCATAATGATTTGTTGAACTTTCTTTTCTATTTCGATTGATTCGGTGAGTGAAATACTCGGCATCCGTATCGGTTGAATGAGAATCGAACCTTCATCAAGTTCAGGAATAAACTCTGTTCCGAGGAACGGAACAACAGCAAATGAAATCGCAAGAACGAGCAACGCGCCAAGCAAAACAAGGAACTTATGTTTCAGTGCGCGTTCAAGAAGCGGCGTGTACACAAGTCGAATCCAATGGATAAGTCGAGGTTCCTTATGAGATTTCTTCTCTTTGAGGAAGTACGAACTGAGAACAGGAACAAAGGTGAGTGTCAGAATAAGTGAACCGAGTAACGCCATCCCGACTGTCAATGCCATCGGCGCAAACATTTTTCCTTCAATTCCTTGCAAGGTGAGAATTGGGATATAGACGGCGATGATGATGAGAATGCCAAAAAGAATCGGTCTGCCGACTTCTTTCGCCGCATCCTGAATGAGTTGAAGTTTCGTGTGTTGCCCGCTATGGTGAAGCAATTTACGCTCAAAGTTTTCTACCATGACTACAGAACCGTCAACAATCATTCCGAAATCAATTGCGCCGAGACTCATGAGATTTGCAGATAAACCAAGCCATTTCATTCCGATAAACGCGCAAAGCATGGAGAGAGGAATGGTCGAAGCAACAATCATCGCGCCGCGGAAATCACCGAGAAACATAAGCAACACTACCACGACTAACAATCCGCCTTCGAGCAAATTTGTTTTCACTGTCGTGATTGTTTTCTCCACCAAGTCCGTTTGGTCATAATAAGGATGGACTTTCACGTGTGGCGGTAAGGACTTGTTAATTTCATCAATCTTTGTTTTCACGCGTTCGATGACTTTTCTGCTGTTTTCACCTTTCAACATCATCACGATTGCGGCGGAGACCTCTCCTCGTCCCTGCATGACAACTGCGCCTTGACGGATTTCCGGACCGACAGTTACCTGCGCGACATGTTTTAGATACACCGGAGTTCCATGTTCATTTTTTACAACGATGTTTTCAAGGTCGCGCGCGGTTTGTGCAAGACCGATTCCCCGAATAATATATTGCTCTGACGCATGTTCGAGATAATTTCCTCCTGCAACCGAATTATTTTTTTCTACCGATTCAAACACTTCATCGAGCGTTAAATTGTAGCTCAATAATTTTGACGGCTCGACGAGGATGTGATATTGCTTGACAAGTCCTCCGAAACTGTTCACCTCCGTAACTCCGGGAACGGTTCGCAACTGCGGTTTAATATACCAATCCTGAATCGTTCGCAGACCCATAATGTCGAGACTGTCGCTTTCAAGAAAGTACTGATAGATTTCTCCCATACCGCTCGCGATGGGACCCATTTCAGGTTCCGGGACTGTCGGTGGAAGCGATTCCTTCACGCCTTGCAATCGTTCAAACACCAACTGCCGCGCAAAGTAGATATCAACACCATCTTCAAAGACGACAGTGACAACCGTGAGACCGAATTTTGAGATAGAACGAACTTCCGTCAATCGCGGAAGTCCGTTCATCGCGATTTCGATGGGAAATGTTACTAACTTTTCGACTTCAACCGGAGAAAGTCCCGGCGCTTCGGAAATAATTTGTACCTGAACGTTGGTAACATCGGGAAAAGCATCTATCGGAATTTCATTTAACGAGTAGATGCCGATGACTGCTACAAGAATTGCTAATGCAACAATGAGCACTCGTTGTGTTAATGCAAAATCAATGATTCTATTTATCATAAGTCATTCCTCTCTTAATGTTCTTCGCCAAAGGTTTCTTTTGCCAACTCGGATTTCAAAAAGAATCCGCCTTTGACCACTATTTTTTCACCGACGAGTAATCCATCCATGACTTCAGCAAATTCACGAGTTTCCACACCTGTGCGAACATCCCGCTTCTCAAATGTTGAATCATTCAGCGCGATGAAAACAAAATGCTTTTCTGTTTCCCCGAGCAACGCGCTTTCAGGAATCTTAATTGTCTCGTTCCCAAGCGATGTTTGAATTTTTACCGTGCAGAACATTTCGGGTTTTAATTTTCCCGATGTGTTTTGTACTTCGATGCGCGCTTTAACAGTTCGCGTATTTTCATCAACGACGTTATACACCGAATTAATTGTTCCTTCAAACACTTCCGGGAACGCGCTGACTTCGATTGTTGCGCGCATACCTGTTTTGATGTAAGGAAGGTTGTTCTCAAAAACATCTGCAAGAATCCAAACCGTCGAAAGGTCGGCATAATCAAACAATTCAGTTCCAAGTTCAACATACGAACCAAGTTTGATTTTACTCTCAAGCACCGTCCCCTTGAACGGAGCGTGAATCCGATAAAGAGATTGAGGAGTTAGTGATGTTTCTAATTCTTTCAATTCATTTTCTGTAAGACCTACGATTTTCAATTTCTTTTTCGACGACTCGTAGAGCGCTTTTGTTGTCGTGTTATCTTCACCGGATTGCCCGAGACGGTTCAATCTCGCCACGACTTGAAGAAATTCAGACTGCATTGTGAGAAACTCCTGACTGAAAAGTTCGGCAAGTACTTCGCTTTCAGTGACATTATCATTCGTGAACGCATAAACGTGCTCAATGCGTCCGGCGAGCCGTGAGGTGATGTGTGCCTGCTTTCGTTCATTGAAACTGACTTTTCCGGGGATAGTCAGTGGAATGGCAACGGATTTCTTTTCCACCGTTTCCACTTTGATTCCAGCGTGATACACTTTGTGCATATCGAGATGGACCGTCGTGTTTTCTGAGAATTCAGATTCGTGTTCCCCATGTTCCATTTCCGATTGTTCCTGTTCCCGTTTTCCACATCCAAGCAATAGCATGAATAAAAGAAACAGAAGTGAGAGAAGTATTTTAGATTGATATATGATATTCATTGTAACTCCATTTCAAAATTGTTGTTCATTTGGTAATTCCGCCGATGTTTCCAGTTCAGCAAGAGCGATGGCATAGTTCAGCAACGCGCGGGCATATTCAATATTCGTCGAGAGATATGTTCTGTAAATATCCAACACGTTCAGTATGTCTATTTGGTTGTTCTGATATTGTGTTATTGCTATTGAGAGAATATCTTTGGCATCTCTGAGTAGTGATTCATCGAACGAACGAATTTGTTGTTCCGTTGTTTGGACAAAATCGAATGAGTTCTTTATCCGAGTCCGAATATTCCGTTCAACTGCTTTCAAATTTTCTTCAGCGATGGAAGTTCTTGCAGTTGCTTCTTCAACCTGTCCCTTCGGTTCATACCACGACCAGAAGGGAAGAGATGCTTTCAATTCAATTCCCCACAGATTGTTATTGAAGCCATTGAGTTCTCTCCTTCGTTGGTGAGAAATCCCGACAGAGAAATCCGGCAGGTAACTTGTCTTTGCAAGGGAAAGGGATTGTTGCTCACGTTGAATGGATTGCTTTGCAATGTTCAGCGTTATGCTTTGTCCCATCAAAGAGGTGACAAGGGAATCTTGTTGTAATTTCACCGGCATAAATGCGATGCTATCACTTACTTCCACATTCTCATCAGATTGGTAACCGATGAGAATGGTAAGAGCGTTTAACCGGACCCGATATTCACGTCTTGCTTCGTTGATATCGTTTGACAACCTTGTCCGTTCGACTTTCATTCTGATGATATCAAGGTAGTTGATGTTGTTCGTTTGATATTGGGAGGTCAATGTTGTTTGCACGTCATCGAGCAAAACAAGTTGTTGTTGAAGAAAGTCAATTTGTTTCTTAGCAAAGTAAGCGTGGTAATATGCTTGCTTCACTTCGCCAGTGAGAAGAATCTTTGTGCGGGCAAGTTCAAGTTGCGTCAGTTGTTTTTCTGTTACTGCAATATCAATTCTCCAGTTTCTTTTGGTTGGATACTCAATCTCCTGGGAGAGAGAAATATCCTGCTCGTTTGAAGAACCGAAATTGATGCCTGATGGAGTTTCGTTCACAGCGATGGAAAATTCAGGATTGGGGATTTTTCCTGATTGTAAGATTCTTCCGTTCGCCGCGTCAATTTCCTTCTCGGCTTTAAGTAAGTTAGGATTATTCTTGAGCGCAAACTCAAGAGCATCATGCAGGGATAACTTTTTCACTTCTTGTCCTTGCAATTGCATGAACAAAAATAGAGAAAGCCATCCCACAAATGGGATATACCTTTTCAAGGCAAAACCTCTTAATTAGTTTTGAAAATCAGTGAAAGTAAAAAGTGCTCAAAGTGAGGGAATCACTTCGAGTAAAGGGGGAGGCAGTTACGCGGCTAACGGCGGGCGATAAAGAAGCCGGTTAGGAGATGAGGGGATGTGAAAAGTAAATTCAGGAAAATAATTTTGTGAACTAAGAGGGAATGTAACACCCCATAATTGTCCTATTACTGTAGGAGTGTGACAAACACATGTACAATTATCTACACTATTGTTTCGCGATCTATCGGCATTTGAAGAATGATTTCCAGAAAGATTGCACAATAACGAAGAACAATTCTCTTCGCTTGTTCCATTAAGGCAACTAATGTCACCACACCAAATAAGGGAAATGACAAAGCAAAGCGTTAAGAGAACCAAAATATGTGGTCGCTGATGATTCATGCGCGAGCAAGTATAAGGAATTCTTGTGACATTAAGAAACATAAAAAAAAGCGGGCTACAGATTGTTCTGTAGTCCGCTTCTTCTGGTATCAAAAAATATTTTTAATGGTCTTCAAATGTATGAAAGAAGACTTCCCCTTTGTCGGTTCCTGCGTAGATGTAGTCTCTATCGTCCGTCACCATCGATATTATAGCAACATCCGGGATCCCGATTTCATCTGTTTCCCAGGAATCACCATTATCTTCCGAACGAAAGATTCCTTTATCTGTACCCACATACGTGGTTCCATGCTTGCAAAATGTCAGTGAATAAAAAGAGGTAGCTTGCAGTCCCTTGGTAAGTTTTGACCATGTTCTTCCATCGCTCTGAGAGCGATATAATCCCTCTCGCGTACCTGCAAAAATCATATTTTTATTATTTACAGTCAACGATAGAATACTTGCAACAGGTAATCCTGAACTGACATTTTGCCATGTGCTCCCGTTGTCTGCAGAACGAAAAATTCCCATTTTGTCTGTTCCAGCGTAAATGTGACCATCTTTATCAAAAGACAAACATAAAACAACCTTATCGTCAAGTCCGCTGTTACCTTCCTTCCAAGTATATCCACCATCAAATGAGCGAAAAACTCCGCCACCTGCCGTTCCTGCGAAGATAATTTCCTTGGTTCTGTTAACCGTCATGCAATTGATGTAAGTGTTCTTCAAACCTGAACTTACTTCAGACCATTTTCCTCCATCATCTTTCGACATGTAAACACCGTCATCGGTTCCGGTAAATAAGTGTCCGTCAAAATCAACAGCAACTGCGTACGCAACAGAATTCGAGAGTTCAGAACTGATTTGTTTCCATGAAGCGCCGGGAACTAAATGGAAAACACCGTTTGCCCCTGTTCCTGCAAAGATATGCCCGCTGGAATCTAATGCGAGAGAGAAGACATAGCCTGCGTTCGGTCCCCCTGTTTTTTTCCAGACATCCTGAGATATACTCAAAGAAGTGAACAACAAAGAGAGAAGAATGATGCTTGAAATGAATTGAATTGTTTTTTTCATAATATGAGTACCCTAATAAGTGACAAATAAATTACAAAAATATTATTCCCACCATGCAAGGACTTGAGCATCGCACGGACCTCCGGCATTACCAATGATAGAACCTGTTGCGGTCGCAATTGCTTCATTTGAAAAAAGAATATTTCCGGTTCCATTTCCAATACAATTACCACGCGAGATGGAGGGTGATAACCCTACGATAGCGCCAACTACTGTCGAATGTATTCGATAGGGGTCATCGCAAATGACTAACCCTCTAAATGTTTGTTTCGTTTTCCATTCTTCGATACTGGCATTCTTCCATGCATTGTGCACAACTAAAATTCCTTCACCCTCAACATCCGCCGCTATCCATCTCCCCGCGTTCGCTAACTCAACATACGTCACACCACTGAGGGGATACTTAAGCGTTGCCGGGTTCGTCGTATATTGACTACCGTTTATTCCGCTCATTGCAATAGCTTTCAGTGTTCCTTCAGGAAATCCCATTGATGGTCCGCCGAGAATACTATCGGGAGTTCCGGGGTAACCGCCGGGCCAAACACCGAATGTTTTGAAAGTTTTCACATGAGCAGGTTTATCCGGTTCATAATCAACACGTGACGCGGAATCAGTACCTCCTGTATGTGAATCGCCTCTTTGGTCATACGTTTTCGTAGTCCATATCCCAAGTGTTCCTTGATTCGGAATCATTTTAGAACCTTCGAGATCGTGGTCTCTTCCGTCGGTGGTTAGAGTTCCTAAGGTTACAATGGGATTGTTTGCGGTAATTGCGGCTTTGACTGATGCCGGGATAAACCCTTTGGGAAGATATGCACGACTATTCCCGACAGTGTCCGGCAATCGTTCTGAAGAATCGGTCCATGTACTGTAAGGCATCTTTGCGCTGGCAAGTACTCCAATTACATTTTTACCATTAAAGACTGTGTCAACAATTCTTACGGTTAGATTTCCACCCATTAAAGGGAGGTTCTTATATCCTGCGCGCCAATTTCGGTTTTCAGCAAGTTTCCTGAGTCCCATATAAACGCCTGTCTGCGCAATGTTCTGTGCCGTCTGGCGTGAAGTGTAGTTGAGTACATTTTCGGTTAGACGCTTATTCGATTGCAACATGTTGTACTGAATGTAACTTCCGATTGCAATCACTCCACTAAGTATTATTGCTAATGAACGACCTTGCATAAATCACTTTAAATTTTTTGGTTTAACAATACGCTCCCAATACAACGTGTAAAAATTTGTATCGTACTGAGCAGTGGTTTCATATTTGTAAGGACTCGCAAATTGAAATGCGACTTTTATTGAACGGACATTTGAACGAACAGATGTTTCACTTTCAGATGAATCAAAATACCAGAGTCGAAATCGTGTAAATCCTAAATTAATAGGAGAGGGAACCTGGTTATTAAAGACCCGGTACAGCATCCGTATATCTTTATTCGCAGGTGATGCGTACACAGGAGTTACATTGTCGAAGTAGTATCTGATGCTATCAATGGAGCCGTTGTCATCAAAATCACCGAGTGCGGTAATCCTACTTGAATCCATAAGACTAAGTTTTATAGAATCGGTACAGCGATAACCGATTTTACGGAAATCATGTTCGACAAGTTCAGCCGCGGCAGTTGCATTGGATTGTACTACTTTTGAGAGGGCTTGTTTTCCTTGCAGCGTTACAAAGTTCGAGTTTACATTTAACACCATCAGCATTACAACACCGCCAATGATAATCGAACCGATGATATCGAGCATAGTACTCATAGCATGACCTCAATAGATATAAGCATATTCCATGACAAAGGGTCTTGGCAAGTATTGACCGGAAATAACAACCTTCATTTTTTTACAAAATGATGCCGTTGTTTTACTTGAATCCGGATACGTGACACTTGCGTACGTAACCGACGTGCGAATGGTATCCATTCCACTGCTCGGGGTTCTCACTACGCGTGTGTAATAATTGTAATCATCAACATCATCGAACCTGAGTTGTGATTGGGGGGTAGAAGATGATGGGAGAATTTGCTCTTTGAGGTAATATGTTGTTCGCTCTTGAAATTCTTTTTTTTCCGTGTATAAATCCACATAGTCAACGCCAACAAGTTCTCCTGTCCCATCGCTTCCAAAATTGGTGGACGTAGTTAAGGATTCCGGCTTTACAATGTTCTTGTTCGTGCTCTTTTCATCGAACGATTTGGTTTTCGCTTCGTCAATAACAGACTGAGCGAGCGCAATTGCAGTGATATAATGTTCACTCTGTAACATTATTTGGGTATTCTGCGTTATCATCGTATTCGATGATAAGGTGAACAATCCCAAAACAATGAGAGAGCCGACCGTAATTAATATGTTATTACCCATAGCTGTGCTTTTTCTATAAATAAACCCTAATTATTAAGGAAATTATCCTAAAAAGTATTCCTGATAAAATCCGAGGTAAATATAAGATAATATCTGATAATAAGTCAATAGACTCCCCTGTACGGGTGCGTCAAATCACTACTTTAAGAGCAGAATCCTTGTTTGGAATGAAAGATTACTGTTCTGAAGTTGAACAATATATATTCCTGAAGGATATTCAGTGGCGTTCCAAGTAACTTCATGGTAGCCGGATTCCAACTCGTTTTCAATCAGATTGGCAACCTGCCGTCCAAGTGCGTCAAAGATTTTTACAGTAACGAATGATTTTTCCCCAAGTTCAAATCGAATTGTCGTTTGCGGGTTGAACGGATTCGGGAAGTTCTGGAGCAACCGGGTTTGTGCCGGAATTGCAATGGCGTTTACTTCAGCCTGTAATTGAAGGTTACTTGTTTCTTCCTCAGATAAAATAGTGGAACCTGTTCCATCAAGTACAAAAATATTTCCATTTGAATGTAACATCCAGTTTATAGAATTCTTCTCAATTATTTCCCAAGAAATTGTAATCGGATAGTGTACAGAGGATAAATGAATAGGGAACTTCGAGTGTCCGTTTTCATCAGCCAATGCAAGAGATTGTTGTGACGTAAAACGAACATCAAATATTCCGGCAGGAGGCAAAGGAGGAAGTTCTGCGCTTTGGTTGTTCACTTGTTGATTTGCGTTGCCAAAATACAAGATTTGCTTATTTCCTCTCGCATCACGAATCGTAAGACGATTGCATGTGGTTTGATAATCCTGTTTGTGTGAAGAATGTTGGAATGTTAAAGCATCATTCAGAATTATTATTCCGCTTGAATTTGCTTTCACCCAATATCCTTTCCCCGGCTCAATTGTAAGCGCGTTTTCATAACCATAATTATATGCGAAGAAATCCGTTGAGAGCAAATTCGATGGTTCTTCGATGATTGATGAAACAGAAACCGGAGAACTGATTCCCCCGATGATGTTCCATCCTTCTTGAATTTCTATCGTATCTGAATGTACCGAATCTCCGCGCATAATAACTGCTTGCGATTCACTAAACTTTAGCCAGTACCCGATTCCGTTGAGCAAGGTATCTTTTTGATTATAAGAACCGTTGAACTCAATCGCCGATGAAACAGCTGTCGGGAAGAGGGTTGTCTTTCTTCGGTCTTCAAACGTTAAAGGTAGGGAAACAAGATTCCATCCCGCGCTTGGAGAAACAATCGCGCCTGCGAAATAAATTGTGAATGATGCATCAGACAAATCAAAGACAGCCGGATTTTCTGCTGAACTTATTTTTATCAAAGCAGAGGTTGTTAATGTTGTAGGAACATTCCATGTGTAATTTGACGGTGTAGAAGGAACATTATCTGCAATTGTTATCCATGAAGAACCGTTATCGGTTGAGTATTCCAAATTTACATTTGAAACGACCAATGGTGACCATTCAATTAATTGAGTTGAAGTTGCTTCCCATAATTCGTTTCCATTGGGAAAATTCAAAAACACAGAAGGAAAGGCAGAAGGAAGTTTTCGCTCAAATACGCCATTGCCATGTGTAGCAACACGGAGGATACGATTGGATGGAGAATATGTAATATCCGAAACAAGAACCGCATCGGGTAATCCGTCAGAAAAATTATTCCATGTGGTACCGGCATCAGTCGAAATAAACACTCCGATATCATTTCCCGCAAATACATTATTTGAATTCAACGGGTCAACCATTACAGCCGTGCCGGGAACATCCGGTAAAATTCCGGTGATGTTTGTCCATGAAGTGCCGCCATCGGTTGTTTTATAAAAATGCCCTGTTCCAAATCCGCCAAAAGCAATATACGCCGAGTTGGAATTATTCGGGTCTACAGTAATATCATTCGGATACCGGTCGGGGAGTGTGCCGGTAATGTTTTGCCAACTTGTTCCTCCGTTCACCGTCTTCCAAACTTGCGCTCGTGTTGTGTATGGCGCGGTTCCGATGTACACGACATTATCGTTTGTTTTTGAAATTCCCATCGAGAGCGTTGGGTTTCCATCAATATTCGTATTGCTGTTAGTCGCTGTCCAACTTGTGCCGCCGTCTGTCGTTTTATAGACTTTTTGTTTTCCAAAATAAACTACACTCGAATTTGAGGGAGCAATAACAAAAGGCGCGTTCCATGCGCCGGTCGTTCCAAAACTTTGCACATTTGAAAACGAAACGCCGCGATTTGTAGAACGATAAATATTACTCCCGCCTCTCCAAGCAGCATACATGATATTATCATTTGAAGGATTAATTCCTGTCCAGCCGACTTCATCCATTGCGCTTCGAGTCCAATTTGTACTGCCGGAGTACATATACCCGGGGATATGGTCTTGCACTTGTCCGATGGAGAGTAATGAATCAGTTGTTGAATTTGAAAAGCCGTTATAGAATTGCCCTGTGTTGTAACCACTGCTTACGTGAACAAATGACTGTCCGAAATTTGTCGAACGGTAAATCCCGTTGTCATTTGCATCATATAATATATTCGGATTGGTTGGATGAAGTGCGAATGCATGATGGTCTGAATAAGAAGATGCGCCGGAAAAATTAACTCCACCATTCGTAGAACGTCCCATTCCAACGACTGCATGAACGAGCAGATCCGGTGTTGTTGGATGTACAGCAACATAATGCGAGTACCAACCTTGTACACCCCAAATGCCATGTGTTGAACTATTGCTTTGTTCGTTCCAACTCAAACCGAAATCTGTGGTTTTCCAGAGCGAACCTGTTCCGTTTGTGCTGTCATCACCGACACTTGCATACACTATATCAGGATTTGATTCCGAAATTCCCAGCATTGTTTTTCCCAGATAGTCAGGAAAAATCAGATTCTCCCAATTCATTCCGCCATCGGAAGTACGAATGACCGTGGCTGCATACCCAAAGTTACCACAAGAAGCAATGACTTTATTTGAATCAGTTAGATGAACAACTAAATCCATTGCCGGGAGAGCGACAGTGTTTGTCCAAGTCAAGCCAGCGTCTGTGCTTTTATAAACTCCGGCTGTTGTTCCTGCCCAAACTGTATTTGAGTTTAGCGGATTAATTTTAATAACTTGTACGCCTTGTTGTTGATTGTATGACCAATCCAACACCTTTGTCCATGTCTCACCATTGTCAGTCGTTTTCAAAATTCCCATGCCGTAACTTCCACGTGTTGTTCGAATAACGGTTCCACCCGAAGCCGCGACATAACGATACACTTCTCCCGTTCCGATATAAATTGTGTTCGTATCATTTTTATCTATCGCAACTGCATTCACACCAAGAACCGGATAGCCAATCTTCACTCGTTCCCAATTTCCTCCGACACCGCCTGTAGGCGAACGCCACAACCCGCCGCTTGCAGAACCTGCCCATAAGGTATTTCCATTAATGGGATTCAGTGCGAGTGCAATCGTTCGTCCGGCAAGATTCACCGGTCCAATGAATTGCCAATCGTAATCAGAGAATGGCGTGTTGGGAATTTCCTTCATCCATTTTTTTGATTGTTCAAATCCGCTGTAAAATTTGTTAGATGAAATATCGGCATCAGGATAGGCGCGCGATGCCGTCCAGAATTCCAACGCTTCAAGTGCGCCCGAACGCCCGGTCTTTTGCGGTTGATGAACTTGTACAAATTGCATTTGAGTACTTGTAAACAACAAGACTAATGTTGCAAGAAAACAGGAAAGGGAGGTGGCAAGGAGAAAGAATCGTTTCATAAGTGTAGAGTTCAAGTTTGGGAAATAATGTTTGTATGAAAGTAGAATATCTTACCATCAAAATCAAATTTTCAAGCGGTAGTAAGCAATCAAATCAGTCGCCGGTGGTTTGATTCCGAGTTGACGAATCATTGTTGCCACTTGCCCGCGATGAAAACTTGAATGATTCACAAGATGTTGCATCATCTGTCCAAACGTATGCGTAAATACTTCTCCTTTGATAGAAGTTACCGTTTGAGTTTCATGTAAATGCGAATCGGTCATTTTTTCTAACAGTGCATTCAAGTGAGCATCAACAGTGTGCCACAATGTTTGTAACTCTGCAAGTGAAGCAATATCTTCTCCGTGCAGAAGTTTCGAGTCCGGTTTTCCAACCCAACGCGAGAGCCACATTTTTTGTCCTGCAACAATATGTGTCAGCGTTCCATGTATTCCGCCATGACCGCTTTTCATATCCTGCAAATATTGTTCTGCCGGAATAAGTGTAACTGCCTCAAAAATTTTATTATTTGCCCACGTGTTGTACGCGAACAGTTGTTTGATGTCTTGTAGTACCATAGTTGTAATCCTTCATTATTATTGTTATTAGCAACTGATGTGAGATGTGTGCAATGCGATGTGTATTAAAAAATCATATCTCACATCTCACATCGCACATCGCATATCAGTTTTGTAGATAATTAAAACATTTCCTGAAGACTCTTCGCTTGTGGAAGAAGCAACTTCGCTCCGTCATCGGTAATGAGCAGTGTATCTTCCAACCGTACACCGAACTCGCCAACGATATAAATTCCCGGCTCGTTGCTATGCGTGTTCCCCGGTTCTTCCGGATGTTTGTTGCCACGAACTAAATAATACCACTCGTGTCCTTCCATACCAATACCATGTCCGAGACGATGTGTGAAATATTTGTAGTCGGGTCCGTAGCCTGCGTTGACAATCTCCTTGCGTGCAGATGCATCCAGAACTTCACCGGTAACACCGGGCTTTGCTGCAATGAGCGCTGACGTTTGAGCGGTGCGAACAATATCAAATACCTGTTTCATTTTGTCTGTCGGTTTTCCGAACACGATTGTTCTTGTAACATCCGAAGCATATCCTTCAACCGAGCAACCGCCATCAATAAGAACTATATCGTTCTCTTTCAGTTTATTTTGTTTGATAAGTCCATGCGGATGCGCAGAGTTTTCACCGAACAGTACTAATGCTCCGCCGCCAACACCGTACTCAGAAAAACTTTTAGAAATTATTGAACCGAATTCCCGTTCTGTCATTCCTTCTTTCAACTGAGGCACGGAAGATTTAAACACTTCCGCCGTGATGTCATTAGCAACTTGCATTAATTCAATTTCATGTTCCGATTTAACAGAGCGACAACCGGCTGTAACCTGAGTTCCGTTCACCAGCGAAATCGTACTGGCTTCCTTTGATAAATTCTCGGTGACAAAATATCGTACTGTCTCTTCAATCCCGACTTTACCGAGAAGTGAATTATTGTCCCGCAAAATTTGCTTGATTAATTCATACGGGCTTTCATGTTCTTCCCACGTGAGCAATCGAGAATCTCCGACTTGTTCCTGCGCTCTCGATTCTTCAAACTTCGGAGCGATGAATGCAGGCTCACCGTTTTTTGGCAAAACCATAGCAAACAACCGTTCGCTTCGTCCCCAACTTACTCCGGTAAAATAATTCAGCGTAACTCCACCTTCAAACAGGAGCGCATCAATGTTGTGACTGTGCATCAGCCGCTTTGCATTTTCAATCCGTGCGAGGCGTTCCTCTTTGGTGATTGGCTTGATTCTCCATTTGAAGATTTCCGATTTCTGATTGCTAACTGCTGATTGTTGTTGTGCAAAAGCAGTTGAAGCTACAAGTGGGAGTGTTGCGGCTAAGGAAGATGATTTGATAAAATTTCGTCTATTCATATTTGTTAAGTTTTTTGATAGTGAACCACAGAGGCACGGGAGACACTGAGATAGTTAAATTACTGTGACTCGGTGTCTCTGTGGTTAATTTATTATCTAAAATAGAGAACTGAACAATTCATAAAACCATCCGACATATTCCATCTTTTAGAACAGGAACATAGAAGTTTAGTATTAAACCTACTTTGATTCCTGACAGTTTCAAATACGTCAGGAGTTGTGCTTTGTGAACCGGAGCGATTGCATCAACACATTTGAGTTCAATAACTACTTTGTTATCAACGACTATGTCCATTCTGTAACCACAGTCAAGCGTAACTCCCTTGTAAACAACAGGCAATGGCTGTTGTCTTACAAATGATACGTTTCGAATTTGTAATTCACGGCAAAGACATTCCTCATACGCGCTTTCCAACAAACCGGGACCCAATGTTCTATGAACTTCGATTGCTGACGAAATAATTTTTTCAGTTATGTCGTTGTAGTAAAAAGATTTTTCTCCGAGACTCTGTGTCTCAGTGGTTTCAATATCGTAGTTCATATCACACTCTCTTCTTCAATTCCGCCAACTTTTGCATCGCTTCCATCGGTGTCATCGTATCCAAATCAATTTTCTTCAGTTCCTCGCGCAGTTTATCATCCCGCATCTCAAATAATGTCAGTTGAACTTCCCCAGCACCCACGCGCCCTTTGCTTCTCTGCCTGTTGTTAGTGAGTGGTGAGTTGTTAGTGGTGAGTTGCTGTCGTTCATTATCACCGCTCACCGCTCCACGCTCACCGCCATGTACAGTCAACTCTGAACCCTCTAAATTTTTCAAAATGCTCTTAGCGCGCTCCGTAACTTCCTCCGGCAATCCCGCCATTTGTGCAACCTGAATTCCATACGAATGGTCAGCGAAACCGGGTTTGACTTTGTGAAGGAAAATAACTTTGTCACCGTATTCACGCACATCAACTTTGTAGTTTTTGATTCGGGGATGAAGGTCGGCAAGTTCGTTCAGTTCGTGGTAGTGTGTTGCAAAGAGCGTTTTTGCGCCAATGCGATTGTGAAGATATTCCGTCAGTGACCACGCGATACTGATACCATCGAACGTGCTGGTGCCGCGCCCGACTTCATCAAGTAAAATCAAACTTTTTTCGGTTGCCGAGTTGACAATGTTCGCCGCTTCGTGCATCTCGACAAGAAACGTACTTTCACCCGAAGCAATATTATCGCTTGCGCCAACACGAGTGAAAATTCTATCAACAATTCCAAGATGTGCTTCCTTTGCCGGAACGAAACTTCCAATCTGAGCAAGCAACGAAATGAGAGCCGCCTGCCGGAGATACGAAGACTTTCCGCTCATGTTCGGTCCCGTGATGATAAGAATTTGATTCTCAACCGTATCAAGCAGAACGTCGTTTGGTGTGTATTGTTCGCCGGGAGGGAGAAGTTGCTCGATAACCGGATGCCGTCCTTCAACAATTGTTATGCTGGTCGAATCATTCACATCGGGACAAACATACTTGTACTCGTATGCAACATCAGCAAGCGATGCAAAGCAATCGAGCATAGCGATGAGTCGCGCATTGTGTTGAATTGCATCCGCATGTTCTGCAATTGTAAGCCGCAGTTCGTTGAAGAGTTGAGTTTCAAGTGCGAGAATCTTTTCTTCCGCATGAAGAATCTTCTCCTCGTACTCTTTCAATTCCGGCGTGATGAACCGTTCAGCATTGGTCATTGTCTGCTTGCGGATGTAATCGTTCGGGATTTTCTCTTTGTGCGTGTGAGTTACTTCGATGTAATAACCAAACACGTTATTGAAGCCAATCTTCAGCGAAGAAATTCCGGTTCGTTCCCGTTCCTTCGCTTGTAAATTTGCAATCCACTGTTTCCCGTTGAGCGTGATGTCCCGGAGTTCATCCAACACACCGTTGTATCCTTGTTTGATAACGCCACCGTCGTTCAACGCCAACGGAGGATCCGATTGGAGTCCTTTTTCTATCAAATCAACAACCTCGTTTAATGGAGAGATGGAGTCGTGGAGTCGTTGGAGTGTCGAGCTAACGATTTCGGATTTCGGATTTTGGATATCGGATTGTTGATTGCCGATTTCCTTGCCCGCCTGCGGCGGGTGAAATTTCTGATTACTGACTACTGAATACTGATTACTGTTCAGAATGAGTTTGAGCTTTGAAATATGGGAGAGGAAATTCTTCAATGAAACCACTTCACGGGGATTGGCGCGTCCGGTGCAGATTTTGGAAATGAGCCGCTCCAAATCACCTATGTGTGAAAGCGATTCGATGACATTTCTCCGCATGTCTCTCTTTTCAAACAATTCTTTCACTGCTTCAAGCCGCGCTTGAATTGGTTCAAGTGTTCTGAGCGGATGGTTGAGCCATTCTTTCAACATGCGCCCGCCCATTGGCGTTTGTGTCCGGTCGAGAACCCAGAAGAGCGTGCCGTCATCTTTTCCGTCAACCGATTTAGTCATCTCTAAGTTTCGCTTGGTTGATGGGTCAAGTATCATGTACTCGCTGATGTTGTACGGCGAAATTCTTCGCAAGTGCGAGAGATTCGTCTTCTGTGTTTCCTGCAAATAATTCATCACAGCTCCCGCCGCGATAATTCCACTTCGCAATCCTTCAACCCCGAACCCCTTCAGCGTTTGTGTTTTGAAATGATTGATGAGTAATTCGTAGGCGTAATCGTAGTTGAAAATCCAATCGTCCAACTTCGAATAAATTCCTGTGTATTTCTGTTTGAGAAGTTGCTGAAGCGTTTCAATGTCCCGCTTTTGTGCAATAATTTCAGAAGGGGAGAGCGATGCGATTTGTTCCTGCAATTGCCTGAGAGGAATTTCACTCACCCGAAACTCCGCAGTCGAAACATCCACGAACGCAACACCGATGATGTCGTTTCCCGTGGCGAGAGGAGAGGGGAGAGCGAGCGCCATAAGATAATTGTTTTGCTTTTGCTCAAGAACTTTGTCTGAAAAAGAAACGCCGGGCGTTACCACTTCAATTACATCACGCTTGACAATTCCTTTGGCAAACTTCGGGTCTTCGAGTTGTTCGCAGATGGCGACGCGGTGACCGGCTTTCAACAACTTTGGCAGGTACGATTCAAGCGCGTGATGAGGAAATCCCGCAAGCGGCGTTTCTCCCGATGTTCCGTTTCCCCGCCGCGTCAGGACGATGCCGAGAACTTTGGAAGTAACTTTTGCGTCTTCTTCGAACGTTTCATAAAAATCGCCCATGCGGAAGAGAAGTATCGTGTCGGGATACTTCGCCTTCACCTGCGCGTATTGTCTCATTAATGGAGTTGACAAGTTTATTTCGTTGTCGTTTAACAGTTAGTTGGTTTTTGGTTGTATGTGCGACTCACTTCTCTCGAAGAGGAAGAACGTATTTCAGATTTGAACAATCTAAACGGAAAGTGAGTCGCACTTTCAATTTGCGGAAGGAATTAACGGAAAATCCGTGTGATTATCAAAAAGAAGAAGCCGGAAAGAAATTCATTCGGCTCATGTAATTACCCGTACTTCTTTTTCATATCCTTAACGGAAGTTGATATTAATTTCTTCAATACTTTCAGGTCAACATCTTCGATGTTCTTGATATACAAACATGAACCCGAACTGATTGTAAACTTGCCGAGTTTATCCAGTAACTCCCCATAGTTTTTTACTCCCGGCATGATGTAAATTGTTATGTTCTGCTTTCTTGGAGAGAATCCTGTAAGGGGCCAATCACCTTCCTGAGCGCTTCTCTCGGACTTATAATGAAACGACCCGTACCCAATCATATTGTTATTCCAGAGAGCAGGTTTTTCATTCGTTGCGCCGTCGAAAACTTTTTTCAGCGCAATACTGTCGGCTCTTTTTTTCTCCGGTTCGATACTTAGAAGAAAAGTATCAATGTCTATTTTGGTTGCTTTGGTTTTTATTGTGCCCATGATATTCTTCCTAAGATATGATTCTGTTTTTTATAATGGTTCCAATGTTTCTGTTGGTATGCAGTTGCAAGGGTTCATAGAACAACATTTTATTAATCTATGCTTTCATCGTTTGTACGAGGCCATTCCTCTAGGGGCTGTCTCAAAAGTCTAAATAAAGAGTAGCCGCAGACTTTATGTCTGCGTTTTTGATGTGGAAACGCAACCATGTCCCAAAGTGATGCCCTAGGCAAAGATTGCGTCTACAGTGAAATCTAATTTTTGAGACAGTCCCTAAAACAAATGGATTCCAGATTCTATTGAAGTAACATCAGTTACTTAATCAAGCTTTATTAAATGTTTATTTTTTGAAAGCCATGTTTCAAAATTCTGAAGCGATGGATTAAGCGCACGGCTACCATCTAAGTTTCTAACGCCACAAAAGTATTCTTCGAAGTCGCTTTTGAACTGGAACATGTTCCCAAGATCTTCTGCTCCAGGAAAACCGAAACTGCGGTATTGCTCAGGGCTCACACTGTTGTATTTTACATTCTGATTGAACGCGTTGGAGAGAGCCTTCGCCATTTGTTCACCTGTGGGATGTTCTCCGGCAATGCCGATAGTTTTTCCGATGAACTCGTTCCCTTTTTTTAATATTCCGTATGCACACTTCCCGATATCTTCAGCGGCGATGGAGGGAAGTTTCTTATCACCCATAGGAAGAGTAAAATACAAATTACCGTCGGGTCCTTTCTTCGGTCCCATACCGAAGAAAATCAAATTGTCCCAGTAGAAGGAGGTCAGCAGAAATGTTGTCGGAACACCTCGCGATGTGAATGCCTGATTAGCTTCCCCCTTAGCATCGAAATGCGGTACTTTATATTTTCCCATTAACGTTGGCATTCGGTTATCGGTGAGGGGAACCCAATTGCGTGTGTCTTCAAGAGTGGACCAAATGACATGCTGAAGACCGGCATCTTTCGCGGCTTCAGCCATTGCGTTGGCGTGTGCAATCTCTTTCTCCGGTGAAAAATGCGCCCAGAAAAATGTAACGCAGTAAGCGCCATACGCGCCGGTAAATGCTTTCTTCAAACTTTCAACGTCGTCAACGTCAGCCGCGACAACTTCGGCACCGAGTTTTGCTAATTCTTTTGCTTTCTCTGAGTTGATATCGCGCGTAAGAGCGCGGACAGCGAACTCGCTGTTTGCATCGTTCAGTATAGCGCGTGCAATGCCGTTGCCCTGAGAGCCGGTTGAACCGACGATTGCGATGATTTTTTTGTTATTCATGGAAGTGTTTCCTTTTCTTGAAATAAGAACAATAAATAATTGATAGTTAATGATACTTTTTTTGGCAAATGAGAATGTATCAATCTCGCGGTTTTGCCATTGTTGTTTCGGTGTAGTGTAACAAAAAAACTGATGATAATCAATTGACCTGTCAATTCTGTATCGTCTCATTCAAGGGAAAAGAGAAAAGCCGAACAACATCGTGTCCGGCTTTCTCGATGAAATGAAATTCGCTCAGCAATGAAGCAATCATCCTTTAGTGAGCATTTCCTTGACTGTTCTCAATAATTTTTCTGAAGTATACGGTTTATGCAGGAATACAATTAAGTCGTGATTAAAATTGTAACCATCCTCTTTGAGTCCGCTGACTGCCAGAATCTTAATTTTCGGATTCATGTTTTGTAATGCGCGAATCGTTGTCGGTCCGTCCATGAAAGGCATTAACATATCGGTTATTACAAGTGCGATTTGTTCCCGGTGTATTGCATATGCAGTAACTGCTTGCGTCCCGTCTGATGCTAAGATAACCCGGTAACCATGTACTTCTAATGTTGCCTTCGTAACTTCACGTATTCCCGCTTCATCATCAACGACAAGAATTAACTCGCCGTTACCCATCGGAAGCAATTCTTTTTCTTCTGAAACTGCTGACACTTCACCATTGTTTGCCGGTAAATACACCTTAAATGTTGTTCCTTTCCCGACCTCGCTGTACACGTTCACAAAGCCGTTATGGCTTTTGACAATAGCGAGGACGGTAGAAAGACCTAATCCTGTTCCTTTGCCGACTTCTTTTGTTGTAAAGAACGGTTCAAAAATTCTTTCTAATAAAGCCGGAGGGATTCCCGTCCCTTGGTCGCTAACCGTGACAACAACAAATCTCCCCGGCTTAGCATCAACGTTCATGAGAACATATTGTTCGTCCAGATGGAGGGTCTCTGCTTTAATTTCTATAATTCCCCCGTTTTGCATTGCATCGCGGGCGTTAACACAAAGGTTCATTAACACTTGATGAATTTGTGTTGCATCTGCCGTGATGGTGGGAAGGTTTTTCGGAACATCGGTATAGAATTGTATGGATTTTGGAAATGTTTCATTGATAGTCTTTCCCATTTCATCAATAAGGTGGCGAATCTGCACAATCGTATGTTTGCCTTCAACACCACGGGCAAATGACAATACCTGTTTGATGAGGTCTGCACCACGCTTAATATTTGCTTGTATCATCTGCAGCATCTTCTGGCTATGTTCATCAGGGAGTTTTTTGCTGAGTATTTCTAAGGCAAGCATGATTGGAGAGAGGACATTATTGAGGTCGTGGGCGATACCCCCGGCAAGCGTGCCGATACTCTCCATTCTCTGGGAACGAAGCATTTTTGTCTCTAATGTCTTTTGTTCACTGATATCTCGAAAAACACCGATGAGGCGTTCGAGTTTTCCTTCAGCATTGACATACATAACTCCGCGGTCTTGCATCCAATGGTAATCTCCATTCTTGTGAAGAATTCTATATTCTGAATGAAAGATACTTCGTTGTTGTGCTCTTGCATCATCAATTGCCTTCCACACTTTAGCTTTATCGTCGGGATGTATTTTACTTTCCCATGCATCTGTCGTATTTCCCAACTCTTCGCCCGTGTACCCGAGAATTCTGGTATAATCACCTTCCCAATGTACGATGTTGTCTATCGGGTGCCATTCATAAACGACCTCTCCCAGCGCTTGTACCAACATAGTATTCCGTTGTGCAACCGCTAAACGCTCTTCTTCCATCCGTTTCTGTTCTGTCATATCGAGATTGGCTCCGATTGACCCGATAATTTTTCCATCAGTATCGTAAAGAGGCGAACCGATAATTCGAACCCAAAAAACACTTCCATCCTTACGTCGTATCTGTTCTTCGTAGTGTTCAACTTCTCCATTCGAACGGTTGCGTAAACGTCTCTCCATGCGTTCTTGAGTGTCGTGAGGCATGAACACTTTATATGCTGTTTGACCAATCAATTCTTCATGAGTATAACCAGTCATTTTTAACAACGTGGAGTTGACATCCAAAATGACATCGTTCAGGTCGCTTACTATTAAACCTTCACCAAGTCCATTGATAATATTGAGTAATCGTTCCTGGCTTTCTATCAACTCGTACGTCCGTTCACGGACTCTTTCTTCTAAAATCACATTTTGATTTTGAAGTTGCCGATGAATCTCACGGGTGTGGAGAAGGTTCTTCACTCTCAACATTACTTCAATGATATTAAATGGTTTGGTGATGAAATCCATCGCTCCTTTTGCAAGGGCAGTTTTTTTAGTTTCAACATTCGTATCGGCTGTCAAAACAAGAAGAGGGATGTAGTCGTCGTGAGGGATAAGTTGTTTTAGTTCCTCCATGACGGCAAACCCGTCCATGTGCGGCATCATGATGTCCAGGAGGATTAAATCCGGTAGCCATTCTTTGTACGTCGGTACAACATGGCGCGGGTCCGTGAGGCTTTTGTATGATACATAGCCCTCTTTTATCAGCATACTCTCCAAGAGTTCTACGTTCGATGGTTCGTCGTCAACGATTAATATTTTTGCATCGTGGTTGTTGGTCATAATTTAATCCCTAATAAATTATCAAATAAACTATCGTGGTTGTATTTGTAGGAGGCTGTCTCATAAGTGCAATCGCCTTGGGTGTCATTCCTGCGAAAGCAGGAATCCATTCACTTTCGACGATTCTGGATTCCCGTTGGCACGGGAATGACAAGTGGAAAGACTTTTGAGACAACCTCTTTTGTTATGTTCCGCAATCGCATCCCAAAGAGATGCCTTTGGCAAAGATTGTGGTTACGATAATACTTCTCCTACAATTTTGAGAAGTTCCTTCACGTCAATTGGTTTTGTAATGTAATTTCGTGCGCCGGCGGCGAGCGCCCGCTCTACCTGCGTGTGGGTTGCATCGGCGCTCATGAAAACGATGGGAATTTCTTTCGTTGTCGTTTCTACTCGCAATTGCTTAAGAACTTCTATCCCGTTAATATCCGGCAAGTGCATATCGAGTAAAACCATGTCCGGTTTATGTTGTTTTGCCAAATCTATTGCCATACGACCTTGCATCACGGTGATTAATTTTAATCCGGGCAGGCGTCCGAAAATCTTTTCTGCTAAATGGATGTTGGCGAGATTATCTTCGACATACAAGACTACCCCTTTTTTTACTTTCGTCTTTGATTTCAAGTACTCCTCAACCTCCGCCAGGGCGAATGATTCCGTTTGCTGTGTGGTTAACTGCAAATCGAACCAGAACGTACTTCCTTTTCCGACTTCACTTTGCGCGCCAATTCGTCCACCCATTGCTTCAATTAACCCTTTGCTCAGTGCAAGACCAAGACCTGTTCCTTCAACATTTTTCGTGTCAGATTCTAACCGGTCAAACGCAACAAAGAGTCGGTTCATCTTTTCGGGCGGGATACCTTTTCCGGTATCGGTTACCCTCAGATGTAAGTAGCCGTCGGTGAGTAAACTTGTCGAAATAGAAATTGCTCCATGCTCGCGATTGTATTTCACAGCATTGGAGAGAAGATTGAGAAGTACTTGTTGGAGCCGTTGCAAGTCGGCGGTGATATAAATATCTTTTGAAGATGGAAGTTTGACATCAATGGTGATACCACGTTGTTTGGCGAGCGGCTGGATAAGGTCCACCGCAGGGACGAGCGCGTCATTCAAAAGCACTGTCTCAGGAGAAAGTTTCATGTTGCCTGATTCAATGCGGGAAATATCAAGCACCTCATTGATAAGGTCGAGGAGGTAACTGCCGGATTTCAAGATATGCTTTACATTCTGCTGTTGACCCAAATTGAGTTCGTCAAGTTCGAGCAGTTGTGCAAATCCTAACACGGAATTCAAAGGTGTACGCAGTTCATGGGACATACGGGAAAGAAACTCGGACTTGGCTTGGTTGGCGCGTTCGGCGATTTCACGTGCCAAGCGGTCTGCTTCTGCCTGTTTTCGTTCCGTAATATCCTGAAACGTACCGAAGAGCCGTACACATTTTCCTTCGCGGAACTCCGGTAGCCCTTGCGCACGTACCCAAATATTTTTCCCTGAAGCAGTAATAAAGGGGAGTTCCAAATCCCAGGGTTTTCCATCACGAATTGCATTCTCCACTGCTTCGCTAATTACGGGTTGTGCTTCGGGCGCGTAGAAATTAATGGCGCTTTCTATGTCAGGTTGTACGGAAGGGTCCACTTCGTGAATATGATACGTCTGTAATGACCATTTCGGTTTCATTGTTGGAACATCAATCTCCCAACCGCCTACGTTTGCAATCTTACCTGTTTCGAGTAACATCGTTTCGCTTTGTTTCAACGCTTCTTCGATTCGTTTTCGTTCAGTGATATCGAGGATAGTTCCGGTCAATTGTTCACCAACGATTCTGGCGCTCACCAATACCGTGAGAGGTTCTCCGCCTGCTGTTAATACGACGTTTTCAAAATTTTCAACTTTCCCATCGCTCTGTAATAATTGAAGAAATTGTTGTCGAAGATTCTGGTCTTTCCACCGCGCTACTGCTCCACTTCGAATCATCGCTTCACGTGAATCAAATCCCATCATACGTACTACTGTATCGTTCACGTACAGAATTTCCCCTTTCAGTGTTGAAGAATAAATACCAATCAGCGCGTTATCCGCAAGGTCGCGATACTTTTGTTCTGAGACGGTAAGTTCTGCCGTCCGTGCATTCACTCGGTTTTCAAGTTGATTGTTCAGAACGTGAAGCGCCTCTTCTGCTTTTTTCCTTCCTGCAATATCTCTTTTCACGATAATAAAAGTAATTCCCAACAACAGCATCTGCACTACAAGACTGATATATATAACAACCTTGTTGCGCTCTGCTTGTAGGATTGCAATTTCATTTCTCATCCGCATCAACCGTTCTTCTTCTGTAATCATTGCCGCAACATAACTGCGGATGCTATCCGACAGCATCTTTCCTCTATAGGTTTTAAACAATGCACGCGCTTCATTTTCACCCTTCACCTTTCTCAGCGAGACTACCGAATCGGAAAAGGCAAGCCGTTTTTGAATCATCACTTCGAGCGTGGTGAGCGTTTGCTCTTGTTTCGGGTTATCAAGTAGTTGTTGATGTAAATCCTTCAAAAGTTCGGGAAGTTCACGCGAAGCAGTTTCACGGGGAATCAAGAACTCTTCATCCCCCGTAATCACATACCCGCGCCCACTTGATTGAACATCGAGAACTTGGGAGAGAACGAGTCCAAGTTTATTTATGACCTCTTGTGTATGTTCGACCCAACTATTGGCACGTACAAGAGAGGTTACACCAGAAACAGAGAGGAACGAAATGTAAATGATAAGAGCGCTGGTTACTGTAAGTCCGGCGAAGAGTTTTTGTTCTACCGTAACCCGTCTGTGTTGTTGCGCGTATGCAGTGAAGAGCATGCCGAAACAAAGAATGATAAACGTTCCTGCAGTATGAAAAGCCATTTTTGTATAATCATGAAAGCCGGCAAATTCAACGAACCCGGTTATATACCCGGCAAATCCGATAATACTGACGGAGACAGAAAAGATGATAAGAAATTCAACAAGAAAATTATCACGGAATCGTTGAACAGTGAGAAAGATGAACGCAAATCCAAGGAGCAAAAAATTTAACGCAGTTGTCGGAGCCAATCTTCCCGGGTGAATAGTTTCAACTGCACCGCCCGGTTCCTTAAAAAGTATCTCATCGAGACCGATATTCCAATCGAAGAGATATTCGCATATGGTGAGGAAGCCTACCGATGCAATCACTATCGCACATAATCGTATGATTGCTTTGTTTTGTGGAAGGGACCGTTGCAGGAAGATGAGACATACTCCCGCAAGGAAAAAACATGCGGCAGTATTTGCCTTCATAGAAACTGTACCGGGAAGAACAGTTTTGAGAATGGCAATATCAAATTGCCAACCGGCAAGTACGAAAACCCCGACGAGAGTCGTTATCGCACCGGCTATGTATGAAAAAGTTGTGTAGGTATCTTTATGCATCGTTCGATTTTTCTTATCGGAATCTTTGCTTCTGTGAACAGAATTGTCATGTATGACGTCATCTTAACGATTACGGAATACGAAACATCAAAAGAACTCTTCCCGGGTTCGGATGATACGATGGAGGGAATCCAGGGTGATAAAATTATGCTATTGCTTTCCGAAGTTCCCATAGCGAAAATTATCGTGCAAAACTTAATAAAATTTTTCCACAATGTCAAGCATTTTTGATAAAAAAGTTTCCTTAAAGGAGGAAAACATTTCCTCCAAGGAGGGGAAGATTCCCTCCAAGGAGGGGAACATTTCCTCCAATGGGAAATGATCTTTTTCTCTTGAAATAAGGGAAATCAGAGTTTATCAACAAAAAAGCCGAACGATTGCTCATTCGGCTCTTTGTATTTTCAATATCTCCTTCAACGGTGGAAACACCGAAGAAGTTTGAGAGAGTTACTTCATCAAGAGAAGTTTTCTTGTTTCTTCAAACGAACCTGCCTGAAGTTTATAGTAATATATCCCGCTTGGGAATCCACTCGCATCCCACTCAACCGATTGTTCACCTGCTTCCTGAACACCATCAACAAGCGTTGCCACTTCCTGACCGAGAAGGTTGAAGACTTTTAATGTTACATAATTGTCAACAGGCAATTGATAATTTATAATTGTTGACGGGTTGAAGGGGTTGGGATAGTTTTGGGAGAGGGAGAAAGTATTTGGCAACATAGAGTTCCCCCAAAATATCAACGAGCTGTTTGCGATGGGAATGACGGAACGAGTTGTTCCCGTTCCGCTCAATGAGAAGTGTTTCCCATCTATTAATAAAATAGCAAAGGTTAAATTTTTGATGTTCCATGTAAATGAAAGTGGATACATGGCAGAGGAGATTCGTATAGGGATTTCTTTTCTTGTTTTCTTTTCATTTGATTCAACAAACTTGTTAGTTGTAAATCTTGCGTCAAATACACCGTCAGGAGGTAAAGGAGGAAGTTCGTATGTACGGGAAATTTTATCAGTTGTGAAATACAGTGATTGAGAATTTCCTGCTGCATCGTGAATCGTAATCTTGTCAAAATTATCTATTACTTCTGTCCGTGATTCTATTTTGGATATCAACGATGAAGAATTGAGAATTAGTATTCCATTATTAGAACTGTTTACCCAGTAACCATAAAAAGGTTTTAGTGTGTCTGCCTGAGTGTAACCGCGTGTATTTTCAAAGAAGGACCCATGAATAATATCTGATGGATAGGTGGTAATTGAATTAACAGAAATTGGCTCACTCAAGGACCCAATTATATTCCATCCTGCAGAAACTTCAATCGTGTCGGAATTTCTTGTTGTTCCTGAATAAGGCGCTGAAAAAATTCCATTTAATAATTTTATCCAATATCCTTTTCCTGGAATGAGAGAATCGTTTGCACGATATCCAGTCGAAGAATGGAAAGAAAACGCGTTTGAAATAGATGATGGAAATAAATTTGATACTGATTGATTTGAAAGATAATAGGGATTTGAAACGAGGTTCCAACCATGACGCATAAAATACGGAGGTTCAGGTAAGGATGGAGAAGAAGCGATGAGCAAAACTGACCCAATTGTATTGTCTGAAATTACTATGCTATCATTTGACTTTAAATTGTGGGTAATCTCATCGGGAAATTGAAAAAATACATCCCCATTGTACAATTCTTGAACTAATTCTTTCGACCATGTAAAAGTCACAGGATAACTTCCGCCTGTATAAAATCCGGTCCGAAAAATTATTTTGTAAGTATCAACTTGTGATGGAAGGTAGAAGGGTCTCATGTCAATCCAAGAACCACCCCCAAATTGAAAGTTCGAATTGGGTGGTTTTGTGAATCGCACATCAAATGCATCTGATAAACGTGGAGGCAACTCGTCTTCTCCTTCTGAATAATCTATAGTATGTGCAGAAGTGTCAACTCCCCAAATTCCAGGTGAAGCGCCTAAGCGAACGCCAAACCCAATTGACTGGATTCGGTTATAACTTACGTCATGGAAATTGAAAAACATTTTTATTCGTTCGGGAATTGGATGTACACCAAAATGAACGTTTGAATAATTATGATTTCCTCCTGAGATTTGAAATGTGTATGCTTCTACTAATCGAGGAAATATTTTTTCCCAACCTTGTGGAGGAAGAACCTGAACGCTACATTGGTCTGTCTCTTCTAAATAAAAAGTGTATTGACCAGTTGTATCCGTTTTGACAGTATCGTTCTGTGAGTCTAAAGAAAGACGCACGTTCCAATTTTCCATCGTTGAGTCTAATCCATCATAAGTACCGTTTTCATTTTTATCATTGTACACTATTCCACTAATGATATTCCAGTCAGGATTATATTGACCAAAATTAACATTTGTAAGTGAATCATTATGTAACAAATGAATTGTTGAACTTAGGGAAGTAGTATTTTGCCAAGGAAAAGGCAAAGGAGTCAACGTAATCTGATAAGTACCGGAATCCATTCCGGGAAAACGATACATACCTGAAGAATTTGAGACGACCTGTCCTTGATTATTTCCGGATAGTGTCACCAGACAATTTTTCAATCCTAAGTCGTCAGAGTTGTAGATTGTGTCCTGATTAAAATCTCTGAAAACTCTCCCGCTAATTGAACCACCCGCAGTTGTAAAATTTGTAAGAGTTAACCAAACAACTTGAGATTGATTGTAGTATGTAAATCCCATTCTACAGAAATAGATTGTTTTCGGAGTGAGATTGCTTAGTTGCAGGTAAAAGGTTCTGTTTTCTTTATCAGCAGAAAAAGTAACATCAGCAATCATTTGAGATGAAAAATTTGAATCTTTACTCACTTGAACAGTTAAATGAGAGATAGTTATTAATGGGTGATAATCCCATGTTAGTATTAAAGAAGAGGGCAACTCCAAATTTGTCATTAGCGGAACATTCATTTGACCATCTTGAGGATACGTCACTTGAATTGGAGAATTACATTCATTGATCGTGAGTTGCCTGATTAACCCAATATCCGAAGTGGTAATAATATTAGATCTGTTCATGAATGCAACGGAAAACCAATTGTAAGAACCATTATAGCTTTGTATCCAATTTGCACCTCCATTTGAAGTAGTTAGAATAATACCCTTCCCTGTAATAACTCCATGTAAGCTATCAATAAATTGTACATCATTAAGTCGTTTTGAAGTACCACTGTTTTGTTGTGTCCATGTAGAACCACTATTTGTAGTACGAAAAATACTTCCATTTGTAGATACAACAGTGCCGTTGTTTTTGTCGGAAAAAGATACGGCAGTAAAAGTAAGTGTAGATGTTAACTGAGTGGTCCACGTTACTCCAAAATTTGTAGTATTAATTATAACGCCTTGTCCAACCACTGTTGCATAAGATGAATCTAGTAACACAGCATCGTACAGAGTATTGCTTGTCCCGGTATTATGAGGTAAATTATAATACCAACTGGAACCACTGTTTGTTGTGAATGAAACTATACCGGAGGTTCCAACGAGGATTCCATAGTTTCTCGTAGAAAAGGCAATATCGTAAGTTGTATATGTGGTAGGTGTACTTCGATTCCTCCACGTGGATCCACCGTCACTTGTGGATAAAATTTGATTACGAAAAATAAAATAAACGGTACGTCGATCGAGCATTTCAACATCTGTGATAGTTTCAGAAGAAAATGAAAAACTGTTCCAATGTTTTCCTCCGTCGGATGTTCTATAAAATTTACCATAAGTATCAACGACAAATCCATTTAGTGAATCAGCAAATGAACCAAGTACTAAATTCCCACTTCCCGGTGAAGTACCATAATATTCCAAACATTGCGAATTCACCTTTGTCATTGAGAAAAGAGTGAGACAAATTGGAATGACTAAATGGAATGAATTTCTCATTTGTTCTTTATGAAGAATTGAAATGTTGTGGGATTTAGTAATGTACTCCCAACTTATATCAACCTAAGAAGGGAAAAATTGATGAAAAACGAAATTACCTGCTTCATAAAACTATCCTTATTTTTGTTGAGAAAAATTTATTGTTGCATGGGTGAATATAAGCCATTTTTTGCTAAAGTCAATAGGACTATTATAAAAATGAAAGCCGAATGATTATTCATCCGGCTTTCTTTGTATCGTTATAATTGGAAGAGAGGTATTATCTCATCACTTCATCAAGAGAAGTTTTCTTGTTTCTTCAAACGAACCTGCCTGAAGTTTATAGTAATACATTCCGCTGGGGAATCCGCTCGCATCCCACTCAACCGATTGTTCACCTGCTTCCTGAACACCATCAACAAGCGTTGCCACTTCCTGACCGAGAAGGTTGAAGACTTTTAATGTTACATAATTGTCAACAGGCAATTGATAATTGATAATTGTTGACGGGTTGAAGGGGTTGGGATAGTTTTGGGAGAGGGAGAAATGGCTTCCAATGTTCTCATCTGAATACTTTGGTGATGAAGTGTTGAAGAGACCATCAAGGGAAAATTTAGCAAAGAAGATATTCTCGTATTGTTGTGAGTAAATATTCGTATATAAAAATTGTTCATTGCCAGAAATAGTAGGTTTGAAATTTTTATCGTTATTATCTTGACAGAATATGTTTACTGGCAAATTAGCAGTTGTCGAATTATTATTATTTAAATCAATGGACGTTATTGATGAACTACCGTCTTCAAATATAAACAACTTATTGTTGGCAGTAAGGTAACTCTTTACTTGATTTCCAGAGGGGCTTTGAATTTCTTTTTTCCACATTACCTTTTTCTTCTGAGTATTGAATTTCATAACCATAATTTTTGATTTAAAATTTCCTACTTCATTAATCAATCTTCCTTCAGAAACAGTACCCACGAGATAAACATTATTATCGTTACCTACAGTAAAGTCATGAAGATTCGTACCTACTTCAAATTTTGAATATTCATCATCGTAATTCTCTAACATATACCCGTCCCCAAAATAATTGAATTTATTAATTCTCATTTTTGCAGTAAGGAGATACCAATTCCAACCTTCAGTACGTTTGAAATCATATTTTCCGTGTTTATTTCTTGTTGTAATTTCGACAAGATTATCTGCCGGAATAATTGCCATTCCGTTTGAAAATTCATAGTCGGTTCCAAAAAAATGTATATATGTTTGATTCACTAATCCCTTATTATCATAATTGGCTAAATAATTCCATCCCCTGTAAGCAAAAAATTTCTTATTAATAATATTTCCTGTTGTACCGTTAAACGTAAACGAACTGATTGAAGCGCGGGATTTTATTTGCCGTTTGGTACCAGTTACTTTTTCTTTTCTATTTTCAATCGCATTCATGATCACCCAAATTTTTCCCGACTTATCCATCTTCGGAGCTAATGGATAAATATATTCCGGGTCTTGAATTGGGATGAGTGGAATTGCCGAACGAAAAATTATCTCCCCAAGTGAATTAATTTTATATAATGTATCCCTTTCGGTCGTGCGGTTTGAGGCGACACTAATTGTGAGTAAATGTCCGTCCGGGGTGAGTGAACTTTTATATGAGAATCTTCCTCTGACTTGATTCTTCCATAGAATATCTCCCGTAGAACTTACAAACGAAATACTATCAGGCAATCCCAATAAATTGTTATACGCATAATAAAATACATATACTCCTTCTGTTGTGGGAAGGAGTTGATGGATGCTGGGAAGTGAACTAATATTCCAAATTATTTGACCGTCATCCGAAATTCGTTGGAGATTGGTAAGTCCCCCACTATAAAAATCGTTTTGAAAACCCTTTATGACCTTGGTTTCATAATTAACTCTCCACATTTCAGTCTGTGCGGATGCGAGAAAAGAAAACAACAACATGATGATGAAAAACGAAATTACCTGCTTCATAAAACTATCCTTATTTTTGTTGAGAAAAATTTATTGTTGCATGGGTGAATATAAGCCATATTTTTACTAAAGTCAATAGGAAAACTACAAAAAATGACATTTTTTTTCTGATTGTGATTTAGACGTGGGTTCATAAATCCCCAAAAAATAAATACAATCTTTATTGCCATTCTCCCCAAACCAAAGTATATTTGCACCGTCTGTAGGTCGAGATTTATCTCGACCAATCATTAGGACGAGATAAATTTCGTCCTACATTTTATCCATGAAAAAGGTATTGCCATGAAAAAGAATTACGTCATTTCACTTTGTCTCATCATTTTCTGTTGCTCGTTCTTTTCAATTTCATTTCTCAATGTCTCCTTTGTGAAAATCCATCAGCCACCGAAACAGAGTTCGCGTTCTGGCGCGATGGAGGCATTAGATTTCTGGTCACGTGCCCGCGCATATCCTGAACTTGATGTTCCGGCTGATAAATATTTCAAAGCATATCAGTACGATAAAGCAAAGTTCAAACGAAGCGACCGGCAAACAAACGCGGCAGGAATATTTGAGCCGCTCGGTCCGCTCGATTTGCAAGGTCGTTCGCTGAGCGTCGCTGTCAATCCACAAAACTCGAACACGATTTATCTCGGTTCGGCAAGCGGCGGGTTGTGGCGTTCCAACACGATGGGACTGGAACATGATTGGTGGCAGGTTCCACTCGGTCATCCGGCGCTCGGTATTTCTTCCATTGTTATTGACCCGCTCGATACAAACGTGATGTATCTCGGAACAGGAGAAGTGTATCGGTACCAAGGTTCATTCGGCGGCATCACCATTCGGACAACTCGAGGAAGCGTTGGCATCGGCATTTTGAAAACAACCGATGGGGGAGCAACATGGACGAAGAGTTTGGATTGGTCATCGAACCAACAACGGGGAATTCAGAAAGTCATCCTCAATCCGAAAAATCATAACAGCGTGTGGGCAGGAACGACGGAAGGAATTTATTTCTCATCGGATGCAGGCGCAACATGGAATCTGAATTTGAATTTGCCCTACACCTTGGTGAATGATTTGTTGATTCATTCAAACGATACGAACAAGATGATTGCATCGGTCGGGAATTTTAAGACCACGGGCTTTGGCGTGTATCGCTCAACCGATGGAGGAGCGTCGTGGAATAAGTTATCTGGTATTCCTGATTTTTCCGGCAAGACATTGCTGGGCATGTACGAATCGAATCCCGATATAATTTATGCAAGCGTTGCAGATAGCACAACCGGAGTCGGGCAGTTGATGAAGTCAACCAACTTCGGAACGACGTGGACTTCGCTTCCGACAAATGTTTATTGGGGCGTTCAGGGTTGGTACTCTCACTACATCGCAGTTCATCCGACGAATCCGAATTTGCTGTTTCATGCCGCAGTCGGAACTGTGTATTCTGCTGACGGCGGTTCATCATTCTTCGGAACGAACGGCGGTTATTCAGATAATCATGGCTTCGCCTACGACCCGAACAATCCCGATGTTCTCTACACGGCAAACGATGACGGTATTTATCGCTCGACAGATTTTGGGGCGACATTTACTGATATCGGTTTCGGAATGATGACCGGGCAATTCTATTGTGGCTTCTCCAACTCGTCTCAGGATTCTCTGCTCGCCATCGGTCAATCGCAAGACCACATTCCCGGATACATTTATCGTGGCTCGATGAATTGGGACAGAAGCGTTGTTGATGAAGCTGGCTGGACGGCAATTCATCCGACGAATGATAACATCATGTATGCGGATTCGCGATTCGGGAATGGTATTTACAGATCTACAAATCGCGGGAACACTTTTAACTACATTGCCGCTCCCTCAGGATTCGGAAGTTGGAACGCACCATTGATGCTCGCACCCTCTACTCCTACAACGTTGTATTTTGCAAAAGATAAAGTTTATAAGTCCACAAATTCCGGTTCGGCTTGGACGGCAACAAACAGCAACACCGTGTTAGATGGAAATCCGGCAGTCTCAATGGCAATTTCGTTTACCGACCCGAATGTAGTGTATGTCGGGAACGCGCCAATTTTTTCTCGTGCAAACATCTGGAGAACAAACAACGGCGGAACAAGTTGGACAGGTGTCGGAACGACTTTGCCCGACAGATACCCGCTCGACCTTGCTGTCAGTACGACGAACTCAGATATTGTGTATGTCGCACTCGGCGGATTTGGCGCGGGGAGATTGTACAAATCAACAAACGCAGGAACAAACTGGACAGATATTACTGGAACACTTCCCGATGTACCGACGACAGCCGTTGTTGTTGACCCGTTGAATACGAACAATGTCTATGTCGGAAATGATATCGGCGTGTATCTTTCCACTGATGCAGGAACGACTTGGTCAACCTTCAGCGATGGCTTACCCGATGCAGTGATAGTTGCCGACTTAGTAATTTCTCCATCGAACCGCGCGTTGCGATGCGTTACGCACGGCAACGGAGTCTTTGAACGAAAGATGTATGACGGAACTCCCGTTCCCGCGTTCGATTACAAAGCATATCAACTTGTAACTCCGTCTGATAATTCAATAATTACTATCGGTTCGACGCTGAGTAATTTCAAAGCATCGTTCCGAAGTAACAGCGGAGTTGCACAAACGGATTCATTCGAAGTGCAGTATAGAATTGTTTCCAGTTTGAATGAAGTATTTTCTTCAACCCAAAAAATAAAAGGAATGAAGGTAGGCGAAGTACGAATCATCAATTTTGATGGTTCATATACTCCGCCCGACACTGGAATATATACGATTCAAGCAATCACGCTTGCATCGGATTTGAATTCGAGCAACGACACGTTGACCGGAACGCTGACGGTTTCAACAACACCGACGCTTCCGTATTTCAGTTACAGCAAAAACTATTGTCCGTACACGGAAATTTCAGGAGGAACTCCCGGTCCGTACGGCGATGATGCACAAAAAGCATTTGCGTTGCCATTTCCTTTCACGTACGATGGTTACACGTACGACACGTTACAAATCAGCACGAACGGTTGGGCGGAGTTCGGCAAAGGCGCCGCTGGAACTGAGCGCGGACATTCTTCTTCAGGTCAACTTGGATTTTACTACAACTCCAACACAATTCTCGGAACGACGGAACGACCGAACAAAGTACTTGGACTTTGGTGGGATGATATGCACAGCGGCGATGCGAGTCCCGGCGGAAACATCAGTTATAAAACGGAAGGGACTGCGCCAAACAGAGTGCTCGTTGTTCAGTGGAAGAATGTAAAAGCTCATTACGAAGATGGGATTACAACATTACTGAATTTTCAACTTAGATTATTTGAAACATCAAACATCATCGAGTTTCATTACGGACCTGTTGTTTTGGGATTAACTTATGGAGCCGCCGCGATAGGTATCAAAGACCATCGCGGCGGAGATTATCACTACTACGATTTGTACCGGATGAATACCGGAACAGAGAGTGAGGTCGTTACGTCGTTAAATGCGCAAACAGATTGGCCCGGGCAAGATAGTTGTTTCAGGATTGTTCAAAATGCGAAGAGTGTTCAGGTTGAAATAAATGGTGGATGGGAACTCGTTTCTTGTCCGGTAATTCACTCAGATTATTCAGTCAAATCAATTTATCCGACCGGACAACAAGGTACGCTAAACAGATTTCTTTCTGGCATCGGGTACATACGAACGGATTCGCTTTATCCCGGTCAGGGAGCATGGCTTAAATTCCCTTCATCAATGAAGACGTATATAGTTGGTAATGAAATGCCAACTCTGGAAATAACACTAACTCAAGATTGGAATCTCATCGGTTCAGTTGACCATGAAGTGCCTCCGCCAAGCGATCCCAACATCGGGCAATTATTCGGTTATGATAATGGATATACCATTGCAACGTCTGTTATACCCGGAAAAGGATATTGGGTGAAAGCAAATTCCGCTGGGACAATTACACTCGGAGATGTACAAAAGAAAGAAAAAAGTGTGGCTGATGTTAATAGTTTTCCCTCGATAACTATTCAGGATAACAAATCAGGTCAGCAAAAATTATTCATTGCCCCGAAAGAAGAAGTGTTAAGTTTGAACAAGTATGAAATGCCGCCACTTCCGCCAACAGGAATGTTTGATGCGCGGTTCATATCAAACAGAATAATTGAACAGATTTCTTCCGAGAAGGAAAATGTTTTTCCGATACGAGTTTCATCTGCAAATTATCCGTTAACAATTTCGTTTGATGATGTTGCAGGCGGAATGAACGCAAAGATTCGTGTTGGTGAAAAAGAATTTCCGTTGAAGCAGGGAACTCCTGTCAAGATAATGAAGGAAGGAGAGGAGTTGGCTCTTGTTGTCGAACAGACAGGAACACTTCCGAATGAGTTTGCTTTATATCAGAATTATCCGAATCCGTTTAACCCAAGCACAGTTATAAGTTATCAGTTAAAAGTTAAAAGTTCGGTCTCTTTGAAAGTGTATGATGTGCTTGGAAAAGAAGTGGCAACACTTGTGAATGAAATTCAAGATGGCGGAGTGAAATCGGTGAAGTTTGATGGTAGTGCGTTGGCGAGTGGAGTCTATTTGTATAAACTGAAAGCCGGTGATTTTTCGGAAGTGAAGAAATTCGTACTAATAAAATAATTGAACTGATTCTCCATTCATCGGGGCTATCTTACAATCTCTTGAGATAGCCCCGATAGGATTTGAATGACTTGTTCAATGTACAACTGAGGATTCTCTCTTTCCAGAGGGGTAATAAAAATTAAATAGTAATGATATTGACTATAAAGAGCGTGTTGCCGAATGGTCATTGCGAGAAGAGGAATAAAACAAGTTTTATGAAATTATGTGGATGAACACACTCCGTACTATATTTACGGTACTTCTCAAGAGCAAGTGACAGTCGTGGAATTAGTGTTATTACCTGATT
>JACREZ010000001.1 GCA_016212665.1 Ignavibacteriota bacterium | reverse complement strand
TGGTACTATTTGTATTCGCATCAATGTGAAAAGTTCTATTTTCCTGATATTTCACCCATCCGGTGAATTCGTCTAACAGTCATACGCGTTATTGTTCAATAGGTTACATGATTATTGGGGTGTCTATAGCGGGGATAAGGAAAAATAAACTTTTTGTTGAATGAAGGGAGTTTGGTACATTAGCACGTCAAAAAAAATAACATTATGAATACCTCAACAGCAACATCAAAAAAATTCACCTACGAAGAATTTATTGCACGAGCGGAAGCGCAAAAAGGAACACATACAAAAGAACAACTTGTTCAAGAACTTCGAGAAAACATCGCCCGCTACGAAGCGAAATACAAGATGACTTCTGAAGAATTCATCCCGCGTTATGAACGAGGAGAGTTTGAGATGGATGATAATTTTGATGACGGGGAATTGTTTAGTTGGTCAGGTGATGTATGTGCATTGAATAAACTAACAGAAAATTCAAGTAGATGATATATATCGAATCTCTCATTAGGAATCGTGTCTATTCCATTATGAGTCTGGTTAGTGAAAGTTTCGAAGATATTATCAAAGATGATTTCATAATGAAGTTGGATATTGATAATATTTGCCTAATCGAAAAACTTGAAGTTACCATCCCATTCACTTCTGGGGGGAAGTTAACTATTCGGGAAAAATATGAATTTGAAAAATTCCGACTTTCAATTGCTTATCATTATTCTTACAGAGATTCAAACGGAAGACAAGTTATTAGTTTTGACAATGCCCCGCATCATAAACACTTAACAACATTTCCACATCACAAGCATTATTATCCGAAAAATCGTTATGAGCCTATGAACTTTGATGGTGATATTGTGATAGCATTACAAGAAATTCTTTGGATCATAGATAATCTTTAACATGAAAAATATTATGGCTATTAACCATTTCTCCCGTCTCCGCCGCACACGAATGACTGCAACGCTCCGTTCGATGGTGCGCGAAACCGAACTTTCAAAAAACGATTTTATTTATCCACTCTTTGTCGTTCCCGGTACGAAATTTAAGAAACCGGTTTCGTCGATGCCCGGCGTGTTTCAAATGTCGGTGGATGAAATTGTCCGTGAATGTGCTGAAGTGAAATCACTTGGCATTCCGGCTGTAATTCTGTTCGGAATTCCTGAACACAAGGATGAAATCGGAAGCGGCGCGTACGACGAACACGGAATCGTTCAACAGGCAGTTCGCGCAATAAAAAAGGAAGTCCCCGAACTCCTTGTTATCACCGATGTCTGTTTGTGCGAATATACTTCGCATGGGCATTGTGGCATTGTTCGTGGCGATGAAATCGTGAACGAACCTTCCATTGAGCTCTTGGCGAAAGAAGCCCTCACACATGCACAGGCAGGCGCTGATATGGTCGCTCCTTCCGATATGTTTGACGGACGAGTGAAAGCAATCAGACAAATACTTGATGAGAATAAATTCTATAACATTCCCATCATGTCATACGCGGCAAAGTATGCGTCTGGATTTTACGGACCGTTCCGTGAAGCGGCGGAAAGTACTCCTCAATTCGGAGACCGTCGCTCGCATCAAATGGACCCGGCTAACTCGAATGAAGCGCTCCGTGAAGTTCGGGTTGACATCGAAGAAGGCGCGGATATCGTGATGGTAAAACCGGCACTCCCCTATCTCGATATTATCCGTCGCGTGAAAGATGAATTTCAAATGCCGACTGCGGCGTACAACGTCAGCGGTGAATATTCGATGGTGAAAGCGGCAAGCAAACTCGGTTGGATTGATGAACAACGCGTCATGCTCGAAATGCTCACCGGTATCAAACGCGCCGGTGCGGATATGATTCTTACCTACTTTGCAAAGGATGCCGCGAAACTTCTATAGAAATGAGATTTGGGATGTGAACTATAGTAATTCCCATTTGTAAATCATTGATATCCGATCAAGTAAATGAATATGAACACAAACCTTTCAAAAAAACTATTTTCCAAAGCAAAGTCAAGAATTCCCGGTGGAGTGAACTCGCCCGTTCGTGCGTTCAAGTCGGTTGGACTTGAACCGCGCTTCATAAAAAAAGCCAAGGGCGCATACCTGTGGGATGTAGACGGAAATAAATACATAGATTACATCGGTTCATGGGGACCGATGATTCTCGGTCATGCGCACGCGGAAATTCTTTCTGCCATAAAAGACGCGGCGAAGTACGGAACAAGTTTCGGCGCACCGACAGAACTTGAAGTAAAAATGGCTGAACTTGTTTGCAAACTGATGCCTTCTCTCGAAATGGTACGCATGGTCAACTCCGGTACGGAAGCAACCATGAGCGCGATTCGACTTGCCCGCGCGTACACAGGGCGTGATGTCATCATCAAATTCGATGGATGTTATCACGGACATGGAGATTCATTTCTTATCAAAGCAGGTTCGGGAGCGGAAACACTTGGAATTCCTGATAGTCCGGGAGTTCCGAAAACGCTTGGCGGATTGACGTTGACGGCGCGGTTTAATGATATTGGTTCTGTTGAACGACTGGTTCGAGGTGTACCCGCCAAAGACGGGCGGGGGTGTGAGGTTGCGGCGATTATTGTTGAGCCTGTTGTCGGAAATATGGGCTGTATTCCTCCGAAGAAAGGATTTCTTGAAGGATTACGCTCACTTTGTGATAAACATGGAATCGTCCTGATTTTTGATGAAGTGATGACAGGATTCCGAGTTGCTCTTGGCGGCGCGCAACATTTGTACAACATTAAACCGGATCTGACTACACTTGGAAAAATTATTGGTGGCGGACTTCCCGTTGGAGCGTACGGCGGGAAGAAAGAAATCATGCAGATGGTTGCGCCATCGGGACCGATGTATCAGGCGGGAACACTTTCAGGAAATCCAATTGCGATGGCGGCGGGCTACACCCTCCTTTCCATCCTCTCGAAGAATAAATCAATCTATAAGAACATTGAACAAAACGCCTCACGACTTGAAGAAGGCATCAAAGAAAATTTGAAAAACCTCGGACTTGGCTATCAACTCAACCGTGTCGGCTCAATGTTCACATTATTCTTTACCGAACAGAAAGTGGTTGATGCAGACTCGGCAAGAACTTCCGACACGAAACAATTTGCTACGTATTTTGCTGAAATGTTGAATCGGGGAATTTATCTCCCTCCCTCACAATACGAAGCGGCGTTTCTTTCCTTAGCGCATGGCGAGAGGGAAATCGAACGAACAATCAAAGCAAATTATCAAGCATTAACAAGATTGTAATTGTACTTATACGAATACCTGACCAAAAAAAAGCCGTCCTCGAAAGAAGACGGCTTTTTTATTGTGCGTTTGATTCTCAATTAAGGTGCAATTACTCCCGATGCTATCGGGACAACTAGTGTTAATCCTTCCCATTTTACTTGAACACTGATTGATACTGGCCCATCAACCGGTGTATCTTCTACAATATCTGTAAATGTCATGGTAAATTGAGTTGAACCGGGACCGACTATCTGTGTATCACCCATTGTATGAACAGCTGATAGACCATAATCTTCTCCGTCATTAGTATCACTGGCAAGTAACTGAATAGTAGAACCTTTTGTTATTGGATGTCCGTACATATCTGCAACGTCAAACGTAAACGAGATTGTACCGCCACGGATAATTGTAAACGTTGAAGGTCCTGAATATGTAATATTTGGATAACCGGAGAATAGCATTCGCGCACTGTCAGTAATAGTAACACCCGATTCTCCGACGGTGAATGCTTTCACATAACCAAATCCGCTATCACCAAGAGGATTTCCAGAATACAACAATGCTGAAGCAAATCCTTTTTCATCTGTAAAACCCGTGCCCGTATTAATAACACCCATTGTCGAAGTAAAATACACGGCTACACCTGCCGTAACCGGGTTGCCATATTTATCACCTACAATAGTTGTTGCCGTAGCTTCACGCCCGTTATAAACTAACCCCGGAATATTGATAGGATTTAGTCCGATTGAAAAGTGGGCTTGGTCGGGTAAACCGCCATGAATCAAGATACGAGCTATTGAAGAACGAATTGTATCTGACGGAGAATATACACTTGCAAGTAATTGTAACACACCGGCACGGGTTCCTGAGTGAATAATAGCACTCACTCGTCCCGTAGATGAATCTGTATATCCGATATCGGGTGTGATAAATTCTCCACCACCAGGAGAATTTGTGAATGTAAACCGCACCGGATACATCGAGTCAACCGGAATACCAAGCGAATCCCGAACTTCAAAGAGCAATGTAGTCGTTTCCGTTCCGCCTGTTCCCGTTACTTGTATTTCTGTGTTAGTAATGGACAAAAATGCAATTGAAGCGGGCAACCTGGAACGTGTTGTATCTCCTGCGCCCGTCGGTAAAACTGAACCTGAACTTGTCAGTGTGGCGATTCCGTTTGGTCCATCAACTGCGATTGTTAATTGCAATGTACGTGGAGTCCGCGATGAAGAACTCGTATCTCTGACCGTGAAAGTAAATTGCGTTTCCGAAAGGTCACGCGTATCGGGCATTGTTACATTAATATCACCACTCATGACTATCGTACTGGCGGCTGGTCCCGATGCACTTACCTGAATCGTTGCACCTTGTGCGAGAGGATTACTGTTTGCATCGTTCACTGTGTACGTGAATGACTGAACAAATCCACTGGAAAATTCAAATCCGTTTGTAGGACCGCCGGAGATGAACGCTTGTCCCGAATACGTGAGTGTATCCGTGATAGTAAATTCTCCATTATCACCTAACGTAGTGACCGAAACGTTGGCAACACCGCCAACCGGAATCGGATTACCACCGAACCAATCTACCTTTGCATAACCGTTGGCTTCCGTGAATGCTGTTCCTTGAATAAGTCCGGCATTCGTACCAAAATAGAGGGGTGTACCGGATGGAACGGGGTTTCCATATCTATCACCAACTTGTACAATTACTTCACCGATTTTCTGAACCAGTGGCATTGCACCCGGATAATTTGTTTTTCTTAATTGTTGCGCCGGGCGTGTTATAATAAAGGTGAAATTGTTTTGATTCGGCTTGCCACCAACAATAACAATACTCACAGGATTAGAATGGATAGTACCGTCAGAACTGATTGCTTTAATCTGCACAGCGCCTGCTACCGTATCACTTCTAAATTGCGCTTGTACTCTGCCAAGGTTATCCGTATGAACAGTTTCAGCGCTGAATGTTCCGAATACTCCTGTTCGTATAAATGAAATTGGTATACCTGCACGAGCTATTGTATTGCCAATGCTATCTATCGCTTCAAAGGTGAGAACAGTAGTTTCATTACCACCTGAGTTTTTCACGCTTAACGTTGTCGCTGTACTTGCTACAAACCGTATCCCTGCAACCGAAGGCGGAATCGGTGATGAAGTGCCGAGCAATGTTCCTGAAACATCATAATATGCATCACCTACCGGGCTATTTGTATGGCTAATGGATAGAGTTAATGAGCGAGCTTGAGAGACGGTGGTATTCGTATCACGTAGTCTTACCTGATACATCGTGCCGAATGCAGTATCCCGCGTATCAGGTAAAGTAAATAGAACATTTCCATCAAGGATGACAGAACTTGATGCACCGCCACTCTTGTTTACAGCAATTTCCCCTCCGCTTACTACAGGATTTCCATTGATGTCTTCAACAGTGTATCGCAAAACCGTATCAATGCCATTTCTCAATTGAAAATTTTCCGGTAAGAGTCCGGAAATTCTCGCGGGACCGGAATATACGGCCCATGAACTATCGCTCACCAAACCGGTTTCTCCTAATACTGACGCCTTAACTATTGCTATTCCACCCGGTGGCGCTGGGTTGCCGCCAATCCAATCAGCGACAGCAAGTCCAACTTCATCAGTTACATCAGCACCGGTTACAACACCGGCATTGGTTGTGAAATAGACGACCGTACCTGTCGGAACAGGGTTCCCGTATTTATCACCAACCACCACTCTTGCATTACCAATGTAGCCCGATGATTGAAGACCGGGGAAATTGTATTGCGGAGGTGGATTAAACCCACGAGCTTTTGGATCGTCAGCCCATTCTGTAAGTCGAACTGTGAAAAATTGCTGTGAAGCTTTTCCACCAGTAATACCAAGACTCATCGGGATTGATTGAATTGCAGTACCGATAACAGATCCCCGTACGCTTACATTACCTGCAACAGTAGAACTATGGAACGTACTTACTGCAATACCATTGTCATTCGTTAATGTTGTCTCAGGGAGGAAATAGCCCGGAACACCTTCGCTTGAAAATGCAACCGGTATGCCGGCACGTTGAATATTTCTTCCTAAACTATCAATAACCTGATACGCAACTTGTGCATAATCCAAACCACCTGCATCATAAACAGTTATCACTGAATCGCTTCTGAATGCCAACTCTAATCCTTTTACTTCCGACTCAGGTGGCGCTGAAATATCCACTCTTCCTTGGAACGTATATACCGCAGTTCCGTTTTGTCCTTCAACTGTTATTGTTGCTGAGAAAGGTCCTGTGATAATTGGATTATCATTGACATCGAGACTGAAATTTGCGGCATACTCTGTCCAAGCGGGGTCTTGAGTATCCGGAAGTTTCGATGCTGGAAATATACGCGAAACAACAAGGGATACATCACCGTCGGTGGTTATCGTAATCGTATTATCTTTTGCCAAAGGATTTTGATTTCTATCGTACACTCTGAAGAATGCCGTAAAGTTTGTAATGTTTGATGGGGTCAACGTTACGCTATCAATCATTGCCTGACCCGAGAATAACATTCGAATGCTATCGGAAATTACCGTTCCGCCGGCGCCGATTGTTGTAGCTTTCACATAACCATATCCGCCTGCAGGTCGCGGGTTAGTTGAAAACAATGTTGCAGACACAATACCATTTTCATCTGTTCCTGCCGAACTTGTGGTAACGACACCAATATCAGTGCTAAAGTGAACTGAAGTTCCTACGGGAACCGGATTCCCATAACGGTCTCCGAGTTGAACTGTAATTGTACTTGTCCGTTGATTCCAATCTAACCCTGCTACGTTAATTGGATTGGCTCCGATACTAATATGATTTTGATCGGGTTGACCGGAATGAATGAGCAAGCGAACCGGAGATGACGTAATAATACCATTCGGAGTCTCAACCGTTGCGATGACCTGTATCGGACCGGAACTTGTACCCGAATGAACCACGCTGGTAATACGTCCTGTTTGCGGATCCGAGTAACCGGAATCAGGGGAGATAAATGTTCCACCAGATGATGGAGCAATTGAAAACTTAACCATGTATGAAGAATCAACCGGGATTCCAAGTGAATCTCGTAGTTCAAATATCATGGTTGAAGTTTCAACTCCGCCCGTACCGATGACCTGAATTTCATTTACACTTGTAGAAATTAATGCTACCGAACCCGGTAATCGTGTTCTGCCTCCACCCGTTGCCAACAAGGTACCGCTTGTAGATTGTGTCGCCGTTCCGTTCGGACCGGAGACTGCAATAGAAAGATTTAAGGTCCGTTCTTTCGTTGAGAATGTTGAAGTATCACGCACGGTGATTGTAAAGCGGGATAAACTACTGTCTCGTGTATCGGGCATGGTTACATCAACATCACCTGAAAGAACGACTGCGCTTGCACCTGTTCCCGAAGCAGAAACAATTACCCGCGAGCCTTCTGCCGGAGGATTACCATTCGCATCACGAACTGTAAAGCTAAATGTCATCGAACCGGCACCAAGAATTTCAAAACCTTGCTGCGGTCCACCACCAATCATTACCTGACCTGAATATGTAACAACGGCGCTATCAGCAACAATGGTAGTTCCTTCTCCACTTGCAGATGCTTTCACCAAAGCAACTCCGCCAACCGGTATTGGATTTCCGCCGAACCAATTAATTTTCGCGAACCCGTTTACATCGGTCATTGCAAATCCCTGTACAACACCGGCATTCGTTGTAAAGTAAATCGGTGTTCCTTCGGGCACCGGATTTCCATATCGGTCGCCTGCCTGTATATGCGCTTCACCGATTTTCTGAATGAGCGGCATTGCACCGGGATAATTTACTTTTTGTCCCGTCGCTTCAGGTCGTGTTAGCAAGAACGTGAAATATTGTTGTGAAGGCTTACCGCCAACAACAACAATTTTTGAAGGAGAGGATTGAGCAAATCCTGCGACCTCTTTTGCAATTACTTGTACAATACCTGCAACCGTATCGCTATGGAATAATGCTTGCGCTTGACCGTTTGTGTTTGTGGTCGTTGTTTCAGGAGTAAAAACGAACGGTACTCCTGTACCCGACAAGGCAATTCGAATTCCTTCCTGACGGATTGGGCTGCCGAGACTATCGAGTATCTGATAAGTAAACAAACTTGTTTCCGTTCCGCCGCCATCTTTTACCGTTAACACAGAAGACGACATCGCCTCCAACCGTATTCCTGCGACACGAGGAACCGGTGGTGGAATTATTCCTTCCAGTGTCGTTGTGATTCTTTTGATGACCGTACCATTTGGTCCGTCAACAGAAATTTCAAATCGCAATGTTCTATTACCAACGATCGTCGTATTCGTATCCTGCAGGTTTACAGTGAATTGTGTATAACTTGGATTGGAAACATCTGCCATTGTTTTATTCACATCACCGGTAAGTATAATTGAACTTGAACCAGCACCCGTCATGGAGACGCTAATCGTTGAACCCTCGGCTAAAGGATTTCCAATACTATCAGAAACGGTAAAGGTAAACGATGAATCAATTCCCTGTCGGAACACATATCCATTCGTCAAACTACTATTCACTATTGCCTGACCGGAATAAACGACATCAAGACTATCTCCGATGAGTTGATTGTTATAATCGGTTGTTGTAGCAACAATGTGTGCAAGACCATTCGACGGGAATTCCGGGCCACCGAGCCAATCCACGGAAACTTTTCCATTCAACGTAAGTCCGGTTGACGGGAGAAGACCTGCTGTTGACGCCAGCGTGATACGTGTATTATTGAGGACGGGATTTCCGTGTTTATCACCAACCGTCATTCGCGCCTCTCCGATTTTTCTTGTCGAAGAAAACATCCCGGGGAAATTTACTTTTGATTCATCACTGCCAGGACGAACAACATCTAAATTAAAGAACGACTGTGCTGGCGGACCGGGCAAAACAACAATATCTTGTTTGGCAGAAGTAATACGTCCTAACTGGGCGAAAACCTTGACGGTTTCCGCTTTCTCACCGCTTCTGAAGATAGTCTGAACTCTTCCGTTGATATCGGATTCCGCATAGCGTGGTGTAAATTCTCCCTGCTGACCCTGAAAATCAAACGAAACCGTAAGACCGGGTGTTGGCATTCTCGCTCCACTACTATCTTGTAATTCATAGACAAGCGTATCGGTATCTGTTTTGTTCACTCCTGAAACATAAATTCTTGGTTGACTCTTCATCAACACAACAAATTTCACTCTGTCTGAAGTCGGGACGTAACCCTTTACCGTGCTTCTTGCAGTATCGAGTGCATTCCCGTTTGGACCTGAAACCTTTATTTTAATTCCAAGTTTTCTCGGTGTGAGAACTGTTGTATTTGTATCAAGAATATCGAATGTAAATTTCGTAAGATTTGTATCACGTGTATCAACCATTGTAATACTTGTGTCGCCGGTTAATATAATTGATGCTGCGGCTTCATCATATTTTGATACAGAGATTTGAGTTCCTTCGGCAAGCGGATTGCCGTTCGCATCACGAACAAAATATGTATAAGTTCTGCCCGCTCCTGCAATAAGCGTGTCTGTTTGATCCGGACCTCCTGTAATTTGCGCTGTCCCGGAATATGTTACAACAGCACTATCAAGAATAACTGAAGCGGTTCCCTTTTTCCAAACTACTTTGATGACGGCATTACCATCCGCAGGAACGTTCGGACCTCCGTACCAGATAGCAGAACCGAATCCGTTGGCGTCAGTGAAAACAGTCGCACGTATTTCCCCGGCGTTCGTCTCGAATTCAATTTTCTCCCCCGGAACAGGATTATCATTTCTGTCTTTCACCTGAATTTTTACTTTTCCAACCTGTTCGTTCCGCGAGTACTTTGCCGCAAAGTTTACTTTAGGAATTGTATCGTCAGGCATACTGACAATCAACCGAGCATTTCCCGGATACGGTGAACCCGGGCGGACAAAAATAGTTTTCTCTACGGAAACAACATCACTATTTGGCACCTGCGCACGCACTTTCACCGATTCAACTACTTCACCTGTATGGAAAATTGTTTGAACTTTTCCATCGCTGCCGGTCATATCATATTGCGGTTGGAACGAGCCGAATCGTCCAGTGAATTCAAAATCTACACGTTCACCTGCTCTGTTGATTACCTGATTCAAACTGTCGAGGATTTGATATTCCAATTGAAGAGTATCCACTCCTCCAACACCGGCAATAGATAATTCACGCGGAACACTTGAGAGCAATGCTAATGATTTTATTTTCGGATTTCGAGTTGCTAATAATGTCCCGGGAATTGTCATCGCAGTGTTGCCGTTCGGACCGGTAACACTGATAGTAATATCGAATTGTCCGTTACGCAAACTGTTGCCGACTTTATCAACGATGTTTACAAAGAACGTGTCTAACCGATAGCCGCCGTATAAGGCATCGGGAAGTGTCGTGGAAATATCTCCGTACAGTTGAATCTCTGATGAATTTCTTCCGCCAACCGAAACCTGAACTTGTGTTCCCGATGACATGTGATTATGATTTCTATCGTGTACGCCAAACCATAAGGTGAACGATGAATCATCCGCCAATTGAATATTGTAATCGCTTGCTGTGATTATCGGGAAACCGGAGAATAATACAAGAGCTGAATTTTCAACTTCATTATTATTCTTATCAATTGAGGTAGCTGTCACTGTAGCATAACCGTTCGGAGGTTCCGGTTCTGCGGAGCGTAATGTTGTGGAAGCGATACCGCTTGTATTTGTATAGGCTGATGCCTCAACATAACCACCTGTTGTAGTGAAATACACTGCCGTATTGGGTTGAACGGGATTGCCATATTCATCACCTACATACACTGTAACTCCATCTGTCACGCCGTAGCGAACAAGACCTGGAATATTCAGTTTTTCAACTGCAATGGAAAAATGGTTCTGGTCCGGCAAACCGCCGGCGATGGTTATAGAAACCGGAGCCGATTCAAGACGCGTGACACCTCCCGTATCAATAGATGCTATCACTTGAACAACACCCGCTGTCGTTCCGCTTGTGAGCGCCGTTTGCACACGACCTTGAGCATCAGTATTGACAGATGCCGGGAAGATTGATGCACCACCATTCGGTCCAACAAATATAAAATCAACTGTCGCTGAATCCTGAGCAATCGAACGTCCGCTTCTGTCGCGAACTAAAAATGTCATCACTGCTGTTTCGTTTGCCCCTGTCCCATGAACCGAGACTGTGTTCGTCGTTAACCCCGTAAGAATAATACTCGCAGGTCTTCCTGAAAGAGAAACGGTTCCGCCTGTTCCGCGCAACATTCCGACATATGAACGAAGCATATTTCCGTTCGGACCGCTGATGTTGATAGTCATTATCAATCCTTTATCAGAACCCGGCGATTGAACAACTGTATCGCGTGCATTAATTCTGAAGAAAGTGAATGTACTATCCTGAGTATCCGGCATCGTTACATCAATATCACCTGTGAAGGCAAGTTCGGAAGTAGCATCACCGCTGAACGTCACAGTAATACGCGTTCCGCTTGAAAGTGGATTCCTGTGTATATCGAACACCCTGAACGGAATTTGTAATGAACCACCATCTGTGATAGTGAAATCGAAATCTTGCGGTTCGATTTTTGGTTGACCGGAGAATAACACACGAATGCTGTCTTTCACTAACTTCCCTGAATCGCCAACGGTACTTGCATATACCCACGCGAAACCATTTTCCGGTTGAGAATTTCCTGAACTTAACGTAACCTGCGCAATTCCAACTTCATCCGTTAAAGCCGCAGGCTGAATGATTCCAGCACTGGTTGTAAAATAAATAGCGATGCTATCCGGCACAGGATTGCCCCACTTATCACCAACCTGAACCGTGACTTTATTTTGGACACCAAGAAAACCGAGTGCCGGGAAGTTTAATTTTTGAAGTGCAATGGTAAAGTGAGCGGCATCCGGCGCGCCACTGTATATCGGTAATGCAGGTGTTGTAGCAAGAATTGTCGGGTTTCCAACAACGGATGCTTCTATCTGAACAATACCCGCTTTTGTACCGGAAGTTAACGTTGTCGTAACACGACCATTCGTTCCTACAGCCACCGAGGTTTTTGTTGATTCAGGCGCTAACTTCTCGCCACCATTAATTGCTGGCATGATACGGAATGCAATGTTTGCCTGATGTGCTGAATCGAGCGGGACATCTGCAGAGTCGCGTGCTTCAAACGTTAAAACAATGGATTCACGTTTTCCGACACCTTTTACATTGGCAAATGTATGGCTTGCAGAAATAAAAACGAGTCGCGCAACACCGCTGGAATTCGGTCCGGGTGGAACTGTATCCGCTTTGCTTGTTAATGAGTACGACTTTGAATATGTTTTCGCGGCTTCCACGTTAAAGGAATCCGTCTTTGAGTAGTATCCATTCTTCGTCGTAGTGAGCACCATCCAACCACGCGTTCCAGTATCGGGCCACTGGACAATAAACTTGTAATTTCCGCGTGAATCGCTTAAGGTTGTTTCCGCCGGAGCGAACGACGCGCGCATACTTATTTCTGCGCCGGCAATGGGAAGAGCGAGTTTATCATAAATAGTCCCTTCGACCGTTGTCGGGTCCGGAGCAACAACTCCAGTGGGTCCCTCGTCTTCTTTACATGCGAAAAAAATGAATGAGAATAAAAGAACTGCTGTCATAGCGACAGACAAGGTTCTGTGAGTTATCATAAATTGGTAAGTCTTTTTAGCAGGCATAAACATTCCTCCTGACGGAGTTTTGATGTTCAACAATCATTGAGTTAATTCAATAAAAAAAAATTGTTCGATGTGTGGCAGCAAATCAGTTGTCACCTTCGCGCTTAGGAATGAGTCGGTCAATATCTTTTTCAAAACCTTTTCTCAGTTTCTCTAACACGGAAGGCTGAATTCCCCGTTTCGCATGGCGTTCACTCAGCGAAGGAAGAATTTCGGCTTTGATAAGAATTGCAAGTTCCCTTCGTTTCACCGAAGTCTCGTCAGCTCCGAAAATATATCGTAAACCGAATACATACGGAGGCAGGTCTTTTAAGAAAGGAATTCCTGTTCGCGTTTTTGCCTCTTCGTTGTAATACAAACCGCTGATGAACGCTTCTTCACCGTCAATCAATAACAATTTTGTTTGAGTTTTGTTTCTATCAATAATCGGAAGTTCTCCGGTAGTGATTGCAAAACTCCGTTCGATAAACAAATCAATCCAGATAAAATCAATTGTGTCTTCACGGATGATTTCCGGTTTTACCCGAACGATTGTTCCTGTCGGTATTTGTTGAACTGATTGAGAAATATTTCCACCCGCCGCTATGTCACGACGTGGAAGGGAAATATCCTGACCTACTTGCGCGTAGCCGGAATCTCCCGAGGTAATGGACAAGCGTGGTGAAGCGATAATATCCGCCACTCCATTCTGGGAATAAAACTGGAGAAGTGAAGAAAAACTTCCCTTTTTCTCTCCTCTGCTATAACTTATATCAAACGCTCTTTTCGCTGCTGACCCAAACATATCCAGTCCGAACGTATCCTGATTGTTTGCATACGCAAACGACCAATCAACTCCTAAATTGGTTGATTTGTTCAAATCAATAGAAAGAAATGTTGTTGTAATCAACACTTCACGACTGTCCAACGTTGGTTTCTTAATCGCAATCGTTTGAGTTCCTTCCAACGCTTTCGCCATGTCTGCCGTCATGACAAGAATGTACTCCGGGTCTTCACGATACCATAAAAGATTCTGGTCAAGAATCATCTCCATAGCATCTTTCCAGTGCTGGTTGATAATTTCAATACCAATAGGATTCGTTCGTTTTTCCAGGTCAATAATAAATTTTCCCGCGAATTTTTTTGCCATCTCGCTCAATGCAAGCAATGCCTGGTCCATCCTCGTGGTCGAATCCATATTCACGATTTCCTGTTGACTGGAATAGCCTTTCACTCTCGAGCGTGTGTCACGTTGTGGTTGACTCATCAATTGCGAGACAAATAAAGTACTCAATAAAAAAAGAAAAATAATATGTTGTCGTTTCATAGACACTCCAATAATAAATTACTATTTGTTAATAGATTCACCGCGTCGAACATATAAATCGACTGTTCTTGTAACGCCGCCTTCAATTAAAATACACTCTATCTTTCCAAGTTCCGGAAGGATTTTCACTACGTTGCCGAGATAGACAGGGTCACCTTCGACAAGTTCACGCGCACGATTTGCCTGGTCAATAATAAATGCTTTCCCGGGAATCACCGCTTTCAAATCGGAACTACGAATATCAATTTCATCCGGTTTAATTTCCGGAATTTCCTTCATGATGAGAGGATAAATCGGATTCATCGCCAGCGATGGAGGAGTCGTAACAGCCCGTGCCGTCGGCGCTTTATTCAATTCAGGATTTGTCGAATAATACGCGTTCAAATCCATCTCATAGGAAACGAGAACGTGATTGCCAAGTGAATCTTTCCGTTCCATTTCACTGAACTTCAGACTCGTTACCTTAAACAACCGTGACCCGTTTTCAATGTACCATACGAAACGATAGAAATTTCCAAAGAGCGCTTCGCCTTTCAGATTGTATTCATTGTATCCGTATTTTCCCGAATCACGCTCCCCTTTGTAAATCATGTTCATCTTCACTTCACCGCTCATACCAATAATGGAATTAAAATATCCGTATGTTTGACCACTGATATCTTTCGGTGGAAACTCTTTGTCTCGCGTATTCCATCGGTGTTTCATCGAATCCAAATGTGCTACCCGAGTATTATACTCGTTAGCAAGGTCCGGTGTATTTTGAAGCAGGTTTTCAATTCGTTTGATTTCCGCATCTACGACTTCTAATTTTTTGGGCAAGGCAACCATGGTAAAATAGATTCCCAGTCCGACAATGATAAGGAGAACGACTCCTAAGACGATTGTATTTCTAACGATATAACTCATGCTAACCTCACCTTCCTACTTCGATTGTTGGAGAGTTGTTGAATCAGTGAGAGCCTTCAAGGTATCTTTCATTGGAGGCGGAGGCGGTGGCGCAGTGAAATTAAATTTGTACACTTGCGGCGCATCTTCACGAATCGGTTCGATGATAACTTGGCGCAACGTAGTGTTCTCAAACAAGGTTGAGATTCGTGGGATACGCGCTCGGTACAGTGCATACCCCGACACTTCAATCCCGCCATCATCCATTGACCCGACATCCGTAAACCAGAGTGAACGAATATCTTCAACACCGTTCGCCATTGTTTCAATTGTCTTCGTCCATCTGTCATACCCCGGAACGAGCGAATCATACACATTCATTGCTACTTTGAATCTGTCAATTTCACCATCAATACCTTTGATGATGCTTTTCAAACGGTCCACCTCTGCAAGTTGGAGTTGCAACCGTCGCATCGTGTTTTCCTCTCTTGTAATTTCATTCTTTACTGTCCCGAATCGGTACGTGAAGAACAATGTTGAAAGAAAAATTACAGCCAGAAGTAAATATCCATGCCAACCAAGTTTGAATGAACGCTGAGCGTCTCGTATCGTTTCAGGTAATACATTGGTTTGATAAAATGCCGGGTGTTTCGTGTCGAGCGCTTTCCATGCAGTTGCGATTGGGACAGCAAATTCCGGTATTCGTTCCTGAACTTCCGCGGAAAGTTGTGTTGAATCAACATACGGCGCACTCAGAAACTGGACATCTATCTCAGCAAAATGTTCTCGAATAAATTCGTCGAACTGTATTTTCTTACATTCACCTGCGAGTAAAATTCTATCCACTCGCGGTAACGCCAGATTATCAAGTTCGAGCATAAGCCGGTTGAGTGTGATATTCTGAATGTTCGATGAATCGAACCCTTCTCCAATCACCGGTGCAAAATGGAGGAAATCAGTCCCTTTGAGAAAGATGAGTCGTGTATATTCGTTCCCGATATAAATAATTACCGAAATCTCTTCCGGGGCGAACCCAAAATTTGCCCGCGCTAAGTTTAGCAGAGCAACATCAGAACTATCAACCAAAGGAATTCGCGGCAAACGTTTTCCCGTATATTGTTTGATGTCATCCAATATATCGATAATGGAAAGTCCATCTTCCCGAATCAAACAAACAAGATTATTATCGGTTGAATAGAAGTAATCTATCGCATCGGCAGGGGGAACTTCATTTCGAATGGCGGACAGTTCATCCATTACTCGTTTTTTTAACTTTTTCCCTTGAAGTCCGAAATCCGTTTCAAACGTATGGTAATAGAGACTTGGTTCTGAAATGGCATAACTTACAACATACTTTCCGACAGGATGTTTTGATAACACACCAAGAAAGACGCTATTATTGTCAACGCCGGGAAGGTCTGTTTGAAAATCGCCCCCGCCAATTCCGAAGCCATCGCCGGCTTGTTCTTGTTGGGGTTCTAACGTGGTTGATTCACCGGAACGGTTTTCATCAAGACGAGTAGCAAGCGTCAATGACTCTAACTCATCTAAAACGATACTACCTTTCTTGGAAGAAAGTTTTGCAACCTTCAGTTCCAGTCCGTCAACAAAAAATGATATTGCGGTATTGCTTTTTAATGAAGCCATACTTGTTTGCTCACTATTGTTTCTGTTTCAAAAAAGAAGTGATTATTAATCACCTTGTGGAACGATATTAAGAATTTGTTGGAGACGTCGTTTGTTGTTCGCGAAGTTGATTGCCGTCTCTAAGGTTATCTTTCGCTGTAAGAACAATCGCTTTAGATCTTGCTCCATGGTGACCATACCATCATTACTGGATTCAGACATCATCTGGTAAATTTCACCTGTGTTATTATTTTTGATTGCGGCTCGAACTGAAGGAGTTGCAATCATAACTTCCTTCGCCATCACCCGTTTTCCATCAACGCTTGGTACAAGTTTTTGGGAAACAACACATCGAATAACATCTGCCAGGCGATTCCGAACTCGCTCTTGCTCATTCACATTTGTTTCACCAATGATTCTGTCAATACTTTCTACTGCTGATGAAGTGTGAAGAGTTGAAAATACCTTATGCCCCGAGTCGGTTATTTCCAGCGCGGTCATGATTGTTTCAGGATCACGTAACTCACCAATCATGATGATGTCCGGGTCCTGACGAAGCGCTTGAACCGCTCCTTCTTTATAACTCATCACATCACGTCCGACTTCACGATGGCGAATAATACACCGGTCGGATTTATGAACATATTCAATCGGCGAGGCAATGATGACTACATGAGCATCTACCGTGTGATTGTTTGCATCAATCACGGCGTCGAGCGTTGAACTTTTTCCGGAACCTGTAATTCCGGTAACGAGGCACAATCCTTCTTTCGTATGTTCAAGACTGAGAACTTTTGTAAGATTGGGGTGAAACTCATACGATTTGTAGGGACGAACACTTTGATTTATCGCCCGCATGTTCAGTGCAATCTGGTCTAAATCGAAATACGCGTCCGCACGGAAACGACGCATCGTTCCTTCTTTGATAATCATGTAAGAGAAATCAAGATTTCGATTTTCGAACAAGAATTGTCGTTGGCGGTCAAGTAAGATTGCCTGAATTAATACGTTCGCTTCGTCATGTGTAAATTCCGGCAATGTTTTATCCGGCTTCTTTGAACCATGGATTCTGTACCATACTCTCCCCTGCGAACCATAGCCACCTAAATCTACATCGGAGGCGGCAATTTCAAACATGCGAAGGAGATAACTTTCCATTAAGTCTCGCATGGAAACCCGTTCTTCTTGTGACAACCTCGATATGAGGTCACCGATAAGCATTTGCCGTTCAACGCCGAAGGCAGTCTGCGGAATGCTTTCGACAACGGCTTTGATAATTGAAATTGCGTCTTCGTTCATCGGGGAGAAATATAGAGATTTTTTTAGGGTTTGTCAATACTTACATCACATTTTTTTGCATTAATTCATAAAAATGTCAAAACAAAATAGCAGGAAAATCTGCTTTCATTCATTTTACACTGTAATCATAGAATTAAAAAAAGCCGACCCCACTGCTGAGGTCGGCTCATAATATGACAAGTATTTATTAACTCAACGAGTTACTTCATTAATACAAGTCGTTTTGTCTGAATAACCGGTGCAGAGTTGTCATGTAACGGGCTTGCCTGAATTTTATAATAGTAAACTCCGCTCGATAAGTATGTTCCATCGAACATGACATCATGAATTCCGGCTTGGTTTGTCCCGCTCACCAACCGTTTTACTTCCTGACCAAGCACATCGTGAACAGTCAGCGTTACAAATGCATCTGCGGGAAGCGTATAACGAATCGTCGTGGTGGGGTTAAACGGATTCGGATAATTCTGAAACAACTGGAACGATTGTGGAACTGATTCTACAAATTCCTGAACAGGAATTGCAAGTTCGGATTTCGCCAGCGGTGAAGAACTATTGGTATCGAAATAAAGTTGGTCGAACTCAGCTCCGATACGGGCATCGGCTCCTGATGAATGAACTGCCGCGAATCCAAAATATCCGTTCGTGAATGTTGTGTAGGTTGAATTTGTCACACTTCCTTGATTGACTGAAGTGTTTACCGCGGTTGGTTGTGCCGTTGCAACATCACCGCTTCCGCTCGTCGTCGGTAATGTTGAAGTGTACAATGTCCAGACAGAACCACTGGTTCTTGTAACACGAACCATGAAACCGATATCAGTCAATCCATTTGGAACTGTTCCGGAAGATGTAATGATGTCAGTAGCCGTATTATTGGTAACTCGCTGGAGAACGATATTATCGTCACCTGTATCATCTCCAAAACGAACGCGATACCCATCAATTGTCGAGGCAGTCAAATTTGTTCCATTCGCCCAGAGCCATACGAGACTATGGTTTGCGGCGGTAGCGGCTTGCGCTCTCCGACCAATCCAGAACGACCATGATTGTGAGGTTCCCCATGTTGCTGTTCTCTGTGTTCTGATGTAGCGTGTCCCGGAAGATGCTGTGGTGTAATTCAAACGAAGAGTGTTTGAGCCTGTTGCACCGGCGGCTACATCACTACTTGTAACAACCTGAAACGCACTGGTATTTCCACCCCACGCCGGGTTCGATGTGAAGTTTCCATCGGCAAATGTTTCGATTGGTGCAATCGAATTCGATAATGTTGTAAATGTGAAATCACCGGAGGTTGCAGTGTTGTTTGAGGTATCGGTTGACCGTACTCGATAATGATAAAGAGTATTTGCAGTCAGTCCGCTCAATCCAATACTGTGGCTCGTTACATTGGTTGCATTTGAATTCGTACTTCCGTACGAAGTCGTAGTGCCATAATCAACTGCAGAATTTGAAAGTTCATCTGTAGTCCACGTAATTGTCGCCCCAGTTGTAGTAATTCCCGATGATTGAACATTGGAAATTACAGGAGGAGTAACATCCGCCGGTGGCGCATCTGTGGTGAAAGTAAAATCACCAGACGTTGCTGTATTATTCGCCGCATCGGTTGATTTTACACGATAATGATATAATGTGCTTGCGCTTAAACCAGACAATCCGATGCTATGACTTGTTACATTAGAGGCATTGGATGTCGTACTTCCATAACTCGTCGTCAATCCATACTCAACAACAGAGTTCGATGCTTCATCAGTTGTCCATGTAATTGTAGCGCCGCTGGTAGTAATTCCACTTGAAGCAACATTAGAAATAACCGGAGGAGTTGTATCCGGCGGACCGCCTGCATCATCAAGAGCGAACGAACGTGGTAAACCTGCCGCCGCAACTTCGTTCGGACCTTGTGTTACAGCGCCATTACCATTGACAGTAAACGTGCTGACACCATCTGTCGAAATCACGATATCGCCGACGCAATATCCTGCAAAACTTGTTAGCGAGCCGGTCGGACTTCCCTCTTCTGTTTGATAGACAACTGAAGCGGGTGCTGTAATACACGATGTTGATTGTGAAAGAAGTACATGTTCTACTACATCAATACGCGGTAAATCCCAACCCGATGTCTGTCCAGCGCCTGTTGAAATAACTGAGACTGCCGGTTGAGAAAGATTCATCCAATCCGGATTCGTGCTACTTTCACTTCCGTGATGGTTACAGAAAAGAACATCAATACCACCGGAGGAAATCATAGGCGACGCGCCGCCGGGAGAAATTGCCTGAACAACTGCTGTCTCAACATTCGTCTGAGAAGTCGAACGACCGGTGCAAGCATCGGAACCACCGCCTAAATCGGAAGCCCAGAGAAAATCAAATCCACCGTACTGAACAAGAATTGCAATGGAGCGGTCATTTTCATCAGAGACAGAAACACTCCCGCCGCCAATGATACTTCCGTTGCGCGCAACGCATGTAGCTTTCGCTCCGTTACCGAGAAGAATTTGTGTTCCGACCGGCATCGAAGTAATCGCACCCGCTGTCGTTGTCAACGCGGCGGCGGCATAACCATCGTTACATGTTGATGCATAGGATGAGCCGTTGTAATAGTTTTTATTTAATACGTTGTAGCCGGCATTGATGACTTCATCAAGTCCGCCGGTATGGTCGCAGTGTTGATGACCTGCGATAATATAATTCAACTCGGTTGTTGTCGTAACGCCAATCGAATTGAGATACGGAACAATTTCGTTCGTTCCTTTTCCTGTATTTCCTCCATCCATGAGTACGGTTGTGCCGTCCGGTCCCCGGAGAAGAACAGAACTGCCCCAACCTACGTTGATGACATGTATTTCAAGATTTTGTGCAAGCGCCATAAGTGGGAAAAGCATGACGCAAGCAAGAACTACAATGTAGAACTTTTTCATTGTGTATCCTTTGTGATAATGATGTGGGAGTGGAACCGCACAAGTGCGGCAAGTGATTTAGGGAGATTAAGTTTGATGTGATTCAATTTCATGGTACGTGACGGGGCTAATTATAAGAAACGGTTTTATAAGAAACAAGAAATTTTTTGAATTTACCTGCATAAAAACAAAAGGCGACCCGTTTCCGAGTCGCCTTTGTATCTTCTCGACAAAAAATTACTTCATCAAAACCATCTTCTTCACGCTGAAGAAGTTTGGCCCGCTTACTGCCTTATCATCATCGCTCATACGTTCGGCGACAATGCGATACATGTAAACTCCGGAAGGCAAGGATGTGGCATCAAAGTCAACCTCCTGTTCTCCTTCATACATTTCTTCACGGTCAAGAATCGAAGCGACTTCCTGTCCGAGCGAGTTGTATATCTTCAACGTCACAATTGCATCCTCAGATAAATCAAATCGGATGGTCGTTGTCGGGTTGAACGGGTTCGGGTAGTTTTGATGTAACTCAAATTGATTCGGAATACTCTTCTCCTCGGTAACACCGGTAATATTTTCTACATACTTCAGTATCGTTCCGTTCTGCCCCACCGCCCACGCGTACATATTCATGTTCCCCTTTAACAAATACGTATCGCACCGGGCATGAACACCGTTTAACCATTTACCGGTCGGACTCGTTTGTTGAACCCAGTTGCTTCCATTATAATGAAAAATTGCACCGCTATCTCCCACACCGAAACCTCTTCCCTGTTTTGTGAATGACATACCAACGATTCCTTTGGTAGTGTGTGTATGATAGGTTGCACAATTGGTATCAATGAATTCAAGCATCGTCCCACCCGAACCGGAAATCCACCCCCGGTTGGCTGAAGTAAAACAAACTGCACCGAGCCACTCGTTAGTACGGGAATGTATTTTTGTCCAGTTCGTTCCTCCATTTGTTGTACGTAGCACCTCGCCCGAATCGCCAACGGCAATAACATTATCAGTGTCACTCGCATGAACATTATTCAACCATTTTGATGTCCCGCTTGTCTGGGAAGTCCATGAATTTCCGCCGTCCGTCGTTTTTAAAATCGTCCCTTGTTGTCCTACAGTCCATCCGACATTCGTGTCAGAAAAACTGATTCCGTTTAATGTGTTCGTCGTATTGCTTGGACGCTTCGACCATGAAGAGCCGTTAAAATACATTATTGTTCCTCCACATCCTGATATCCAAATGTTTCGTTCATTCAACGCAACAACAGAGTACAGCCAATTTGTTGGCGCACCGATTGTGTCGGGAATCCACGTGTTCCCGCCATCATACGAACGGAGTATCATCCCATCTGCGCCAACTGCAATAAGTCTATTCGCATCCAATGAAGTAATAGAAAACAGCATTTTCGTTGTCCCGCTGTTTACCGTTTCCCACCCGGTAGATTGTACCGAAAAGACAAACGTTAAACTTAAAATTGATAGTTGTAAAAAAGTTTTCATAAAATTTCTTTCCATAAGATTATTAAATAATGAAGTTCAATAAGTTGTCTTGTAGAACAAGTGTTGATGGAAAGAACGGTAGCTCCCCTTTTTGATATTGTTACAAGAAGTAGATGAATCGTTGTTACTTTTCAAATATTATATGGTCAGAAAACAACAAATTACTACTGATAGGTATCCCTTTTATCTTAAACATAAAAAAAGCCGTCCCCAGATTGGAGACGGCTTTTACTTTCTTTTGATTTTGATGTACCTGTTATTCTTCGCTCTGGTGTGTTGGGTTTTTCAATACCTTGATGAAGAACTTCACTGTATAGTACGTGATAAGTATCCATGCTGAAAGCATCACGATTAATGCTGAAGTTGTCACTGTGGCTCCCTTCAATTAAAGAACGACGAATTTGATGATGAAATAAATTATTGAAAGCGCGAGCGCTCCGAGAAAAAGAAAAAATGGGAGTACTGAATTTGATTCTTCTTGCGTGGGTTGTTGTTCCATAAATCTGTCCTTGTCTTAAAAAAAATAAAATATTACAGCAGAGCGAGTTTCGCCCGCAAATGAATGTGTAAAAAAAAGAATAACGCGTTCAGGCAACAACGATGACCGTTGCTGCTCAAGACGTTAGAGACAAAGAAGGATTATGTTAGAGAGATGTAGAAGCGTGCTGTGTTTGGAGAAGCAGGGTTGAGAGCCGTTGCGCGTCCGTGGGATGAAAAAGCACGGATTGTGCTGTTATCGAATAACTGACAGTTTCAACTGTAAAATATGCAGATGAAATTTCGAGAGTCGGCCCCTTCTCATTGTTCTTCGGTTTCTCCCAGAGCGTCACACTCTGGATATTTTCTGCCGGAAGAAGGATGGTATGATGGTTCCCCTCAAGGAGTGTCGAATCAAATGACGAGACAGGGCTCAGCAGAATCGAAACCAGACAGAGACAGGTCAAGAATATCTGTAGAGGAGTACTATATTTTTTCAGGTGGTTGAAATACATACCGCACGCAAATTACAAATACGCATGTCAGCAAACAAATGTGTCATGAACGGTTCTTCACCTGAACGTCAACAAAAAAGGCGACCCGTTGCTGAGTCGCCTTTTTTTAATTCTGAAGATTACCGCATCAAGACCATCTTCTTTATGCTTGAAAATGTTGTTGCTTCAATTCCTTCGTCTGCATCACCAAAAGTCTCTCCCACAAGTCGGTAGAAGTAAATACCGGACGGTAATTGACTTGCATCGAAAGAAATTTCGTGCGTGCCGGCATCATACTCTTCTTGAATAATCGGCGACGCAATTTCCTGCCCAAGAATATTGAAGACACTCAAACTTATACTTGCATATTCCGGAACCGAGAACTCAATGGTCGTTGTCGGGTTGAACGGGTTCGGATAATTTTGTTCAAGTGAGAATGACTCAGGTTGTTCGTTGAACGGTTGAGGAATCATCGTTACCGGAGTTATCGCCGGGTCTCTCATTAAATACGGAACTTCGGCAATGGATTTCACTCCGGTCAACACTAATTTACCTGTATGGAATGAAACTGTATCGAACGGACCGACAAAAGCGCCGTTAAGTAATTTCAATACCGAATCAAGTTCAGCCGCACTTCCAACCATTGAACTGTCACAATACGTTATGAAATAATCTGCAAGCGAATCTATTTCCTTAACCATCAACCCATGATACCGCGACTCGGGGTCATAATATTTCAATTCACCGAACCCTGCCGGCGTTTTCTCTAACATGCTTCCGTATATATTTATCTTCAAAGCGATAAGTTGTGCAAACAAACTGTTCCGTTGTTTATCGGGAATAAGTTTACTAATAGGTCCGAGCATCTCCCTGCCATTATCATAATAATCAAAACAGCGTGGAGTTTGGTCGTGCGTTTTTCCGCTTCTTCCGGGCATGAGTGAGCCTATCAAATCTCCCTCCGTCTTGAATGTAACGTAGGCGACCTTGAGCGTCTTCCAATTCAATTCACGTGTCCCGATATACATCGGATTGTTCCTGTTGAAAGGAGCCTGCAGGAAAATTTCTTTTCTCAAATTTGCCGTGTTGGGCATTTCATTTCCTGTGGAAATTGTAGTGGGTAACGTTGAGTAATGCACATCGCGCATTGTATCTCGCGTTTCATTGTAGATGACCCACCACCATTTTTTTATTTCCTGAGTCTTTGCTTTTGATTGACCACAGAGAGACATATTCTCTCCGAAGGGAACCAAGCCGTTCGAAAATTCCCAAACTTTTCCTGAACGGTCAACTCGAGTTGCAGTTTGGAAAGGAGAATACGAATCCAATGCAACGACTGCCTGCTTGAACTCGACATGAAGTTGCACAGCCGCATCTCCGGTTTGTGCGCTGTTTGCTAAGTCAAAACACCACGAAGTCGTCGCGGCTTTTCGTTTCACTTCTTTTTTGACAAGCAAACTTTCGGGAATAAACGAACGGAATTTGTAATCATCTCCGACAAATCCAGCGACACCGAGCGTTGTCGGTGAACCATCCCCATCGTGGACAAATTCGATTTGACCATCGAAACGACCTTCGTTTTCTCTCCCGACACTTGAATAGAATGATATATAATACCACAAACTTTCCTTCGCAGGGATAATAACAGTGTCATACGGAAAAACAGAAAGTTCCTGATTACGAGTTCGTGCTGAAGCAATAGTGAGCGGGTCGTCTCCCAAATTTCGGACATAAAAACTATCCGTATAAAGTTGACCGATTCCGATTTTTCCAAGATCTATGACAGCTTTCGACAGCGAAAAGATTGCATCGTAACCAGTAGCTTTCCGCTCGAACGTACTTCGACCAAAAGTCCCTGCAATTAAATAATCGCCGCTTCCGGAAAAAGCGTACTCCATATCAATCAACCAAAGAGCCTCCGGCATTCCCGAACTCCAACGATACCAGTTCGTTCCGCCATTAACCGATTTATATGCGCCGGTCTGCGTTCCGAGATACAAGATGTTCGAGTTGTTTGGATTTTCTACAAGGTCATTGACCGCAACATCAGGCAAGTCTCCTGTAATATTAGTCCAATTGCTTCCCCTGTCTGTTGTTCGATATATTTTTTGATTATCCCCAACTCCGGTAACTAGCGCATACGCCCTCGACGAGTTCGTCATCGAAGGGCTTACCCGTTTGATTTCCTTGTTCGGAAGTCCGGAAGAAATATTACTTTGAGTCCACGTTGGGGTGCCTCCTGACCATTGATACCCCATCAGTCGCTGACTGAGGTTATCGGTACAACCATAGATAAATGTTCCTGTTGAATTGGAAGATGTGTGTTTCGTGTTTCCCGAAAGCGCAGAACTATTCATCCTCACCCAAGCGCTTCCACTGTTGGTGCTGTAGTAAAAATAACTTCCTGCATTTGAATACAACCAACTGGAAAGGCTCGGGTCCTGTTCAACATAGATAGAAGCCCACGGGGTGCTTTCACTGATTCCCGAATTCATTCCGTTCCAATCAGTACCGGAGTTGGTCGTCTTTTTCCTTAACCATGCAGGATTCGGCGCGCTATAGACTCCGTTGGTTGCAAAAATCTGAGTAGCATCACTCCAATCAACATTTGCATCAACTCCATCGCCTCCTTCGCTAAACACCCAGGAAGAAGGCGCGCCGGTTGACGTACCGGCAATTCCGTTATCCTGAGACCCGCCGTACTTCACGCGGTCATCATTCTTGGAAACTCCAACATTATAGAATTGAGTGATTGGAAGAAGTTGATTCAACACTGAACTCCAGTTGTCACCCTCGTCGTCTGTAAAAAATATTCCTCCATCACATCCGACATAGAGAAGATAATCACCCGGTCGGTAATAAATTGTTTTGATGTCTACATGAACCTGACCGTTATCAGTTCCTTTCTCCGTCCAATTTCCGCCGGCATTCGATGAACGCAACAGCCGGATACCGCCAACCCACACAATGCTTGAGTTCGTCGGATGAACAGTAATTGCATTGTGAATCCCGCTTTGACCGGGCATGTAATTCGCAGAAGGAGAAATATTTGTCCATGAAGGAGTTGTTAGAGTAATATCATCAGTCCGATACACTCCCAGTAATTTATTATCACTTTTTCCGAACTGCACGTACGCTCGTACATAGTTACTTGGAGCAATGCAAAGCGATATTCTCCCTACGCTTGATGACGGAAGTCCGGAAGTAAGTTGTGTCCAATTCTGTCCTTGGTTGGTTGAACGATAAACTCCGGTACCATTTCTTGCGGCAAGCATAATTGAGCCGAGGGGACTTGAAGCAACATCCGAACAATCCCATGTCGTAACTCTCGTCCACGAATCACCTGTATTCGTGGAACGGAACAATCCGACATCGGTTGCGGCAAAGATAAGACTGGAATTCCAAGGCGCAACAAGAATTTTTTGTACTCCGGTTGGTGTCGGTGTAAATGGTAACTGAGTCCAATCGGTACCGCCATTTGTTGTACGATACACGCCAGTTCCCGGACGGCGATTGTATTCTCCCGTTCCTAAAAAAATTCTCTCCGGGTCATCGGGATGAACTTTCACGCTTCCTCCCGTCAATGCCGGAAGTTGGTCTGCTAAAGGAAAAATGAAAAAGAGAAATGGTTTACCAAACATCCCTCCGCTCCCGGCGGTAAGGTGTAATCCGCTTGTCGGATGAAAATCAATCGAAGTAACTCTGCCGGAAAAATATGTTGTGGGACTTGAACCTAATACCCGCATTCCATACGGTCCGGTTTGAGACCATTTACTTGAAGAAGCAAATGTTTCTTTCTCAACATCTTTTTCATCTGCCAATTTTTGATTCTGACGGAAGGCGTTGAGTTGTAACTCCGTTGTTATCTCTTCGTGCGGTGCAAACCAATTTTTGAAATAATGATTTTCCGTGTAAGGACTTCCGGAAAATTCGGGGTCATACACACCGCGCTTGATTTCCATCGGTTGATGGCGCGGGAGAAGAGGTTTTTGCCCTTTCCCCGTTAATGCCCACTCGGCAGATGCTTTTTCCTCCGCGCTTAATTGTTGCTCAATCGCTGACTGAGCCTGTGTCAATTTTTGTGCGTCGGCTGTGTTGAATAAAGACACACAAAGAATCGAGAGTAAAAGTATGGTAACATGTTTCATAAGTCACCTTTGAATGAATATGAAGAAATATTGAATTAATGAAGGTACATAATCTATCGGAACATAAATCATTATCAAATTCAAAAGAACAGCGATAGGAAAATTCAGGAAAATATTTGCTGATTTTGATGAAGTGAATATAAACTCTTATTTATCAAATGTCAAGAAAACTTCAAAGATTTTCATTTTTCATGTGATTAGCATCTTTATTTTTAACAAAAAAGGCGACCCTTTTCTGAGTCGCCTTTGTATTTTCTCGACGAAAAATTACTTCATCAAAACCATCTTCTTCACGCTGAAGAAGTTCGGACCGCTTACCACTTCATCATCATCGCTCATACGTTCAGCAACGATGCGATACATGTAAACACCTGAAGGCAAGGATGTTGCATCAAAGTCAACCTCCTGCTCTCCTTCATACATTTCTTCACGGTCAAGAATCGAAGCGACTTCCTGTCCGAGCGAGTTGTAAATCTTCAACGTCACGACTGCATCTTCAGGCAAATCGAACCTGATGGTCGTCGTCGGGTTGAACGGATTCGGGTAGTTTTGATGTAACATAAATGCCGCCGGTTGCTGGTACGTAACAATTGCAGGTTCACGTTTCGTTACACTTCCAGTTCCGGGTGCAGAAGCGCGTAAGAACGTAACTTGCTTCAATGGTTTTGCGCCGGTCAACATAATTTTACTGCAATTCCAAACAAGCGTATCAATCGGTCCGCTGAATGCACCGTTAATATCACTCAGGACATCTGCCAAATCACCGGCGGTCAATTCACCGGGTAAATTGCCCGTGCAGGCTAAGAATTGATTTGATAATGAAAGAATACTATCAATCGTCAATCCATCGAGCGGACCGGGCATCAACTTATGATTGTCATAAATTAATTGTCCATATCCGGTCGGGAATTTTTCACTCTCGCTCGCCATTACATTCAACTGTAATGTTAATACTTGAGCATACAAAGAGTTGTTGTGCTTATCCGGCGGCAAACTCTTTTGTTGCTTTGATATTGGCTTCGGTGTACGTCCATCAAATTTATCCAAGCAACGTGGCGTAGTATCATGAACAACGTATTCATTCTTCACTACCTTGACCAACGATTTTTGAACATCCTGATATTTCAAGTACACAACGGAGTGACTGTCACTCGGCGCTCCGGTGGTGAACGGAAATTGTTGTTGACGATACAACTCTTCACCAACGTTCACAAGGTTCGGCATTGGCAGCAACAGTTGCTGGAATTTTATCGTGTCGCCTGCGAGTTGGTTCTTCGATGGTAACGTTCCTTTTTTCACACTCTTGGTACGACCGCCCGAAAGTGTTAACCATTGGTAATCAACCTTGATTGCTTTTCCATCAACACCAATGCCATCAATCTGAATTGTGTCTCCGGGGTGTGCCGCACCGCTGAAAATTAATAATACATCTTTCGTATTCACCCAGCCGGTATCGAACGGTACAGTCTTTCCCTTTCCGAGATATGCTTGACCATTCGTCTTCATATTGAATTTCATCTTCAATGTATCGGTGTACACGATAAGATTGAACTTGAACTTCACTGCATCAGGTTTGCATTTCACCGCGAGGAGTTTTCCCTTTTCATCTTTTGAAAGTTCATGCGCCCATTCTTCGTAGGTGTGTGAACGATACAATGAATCGGTTTGCGAAGGAGCGTTCAACCAAGTGATTGTAACAGTACTATCCTCAAACGGAACAAGTTCCATTGTTCCGCCTTTCGGGAAACTTACAGTCCAACCATCCGGAACAATTTCTGTGATTGTGTAGAGCGGAACTCTTGCATCTACCTCAAAACAAACCTGACCGTTCTCATTGGTTTCATCCGTATAAACGTTGCCGCCGCCGGAAACTGTAAATGCAACGTTCCCCATCGGAGGTTCGCCCTCATCGTATTCCTGGTTATGGTTGATGTCAAAATATTTATTGATGCAAATATTTCCGTTTGTTCGTTTGTTGAAGAAATAGACAAAATCGGCAGTATCGCCACCAACAATTTCAACAATGTCTGCAATGCCTCCTGTTGGCGTCCAACCATCGCGTAATTGTTCCATTACTTCGTATTCACCCGGTTCTAAGTTTGAAAATTCAAAGTATCCGGTCGAATCCGTTTGCATCGAGTCTATTGAGTATCTCTCATAACTCGTAACATCAGAGATGAATATCCACCAGTTCGGAATTCCTGATTCACCGACATCCCAACTTCCATTGCCATTTTTATCATTCACTTTGTAGCCATGAATTGTTCCGGGAAGAGTTCGTGTCTTGAATGTATCAACGACGATCGAATCACAGAACAAGGAATCGAATTGTGTATCAGGCTTCGATATTCCGGGTTGTGTTGGCGTAACTTCAAAGGAGAAATATCCTTGTGGCAACTTATCGAAATCAGCAATTCCGTTTTGGGAAGCAGTTGAATCCATATCTTGCCAGACGTCTCCTTCCTGACCCGCAACGCGCATACGCGCTTTCACGGAGTATGCAACGCTTGTATCAAGTTTATCATTACGATGAATGACAATTCTCTTATGACCGCGACCTCCTGTTGCGCCACCAACGTAGATTGCCTTATCCGCGCCAGAGAGTTTGTTCAAACGATAGTGACCATCAATAAACGGAATTTCAATCATCCACATTCCTGGAGTTGCCGGAGAAATACTGACTTCCGTTGCACCTGTAATTGCAGTCGGACCCGATGCCGGATGTAATAAACCACCCGGCGTTACAATGCGGATTACTCCATTCGTTGCAGGAGTCGGAACGCCGGTTGTAAAGAAATCAACATCCAATTGATTTTCTGCACCGACATAGACATACCATCGTGCATATTGTTCTTCAAAACTTCTCCACGTCGGACTGTTGATTGCCGCTCCGACTACTCCATCAAGTTCAAAACGATAGTGCGGTTGTGTAGATGGTGTGGGTGGAGGAGTTGTCACTTCAAACCGGAACAATGTTCCTGCCGCAACACCCGGAAGTGTTACACTTACCGCTTTTTCAAATTCGGGCATACTTGCCGCTTCTGCAGCTGTGTAACCGACACCCATTTCATGCACAAGCGTTGTACCATCCCAAATACTGACGTGTGCAGATTCGGGGTCAACATTGTTTACTGCATGAGCGATAAATTCAACCAATAAGTCACCGCCTGCCGCGCGAATCCATAAGTTTTCTGAACCGGAGTTATCGGTGTTCATAAATAACGGTGTGCAAATATGCCTGTCTCTGAATGGAGGAGGATTTTCTGTGAATGGTGGATTCTCTTCCATTCTTACAGTTACTGTAAACGAGCATTGATTTGAATGTCCAGCATCGTCTTGCGCCGAGCAAGTTACCGTTGTAACACCTACAGGAAATGTACTTCCTGAAGGAGGATTTGAAGTAAGTGTCAGGTTCGTATCACATTCATCAAACGCTGAGAATGAATATGTTACAACAGCCCCTGCAGGATTTGTCGTTGCGACTTCAATGTCTGCGGGGCACATTACGGTTGGAGATAATGTATCAACACAACCACCACCACCGCCGCCACCGAGCAACAGTTCCGCGTTCCACGCAAGATTTGCCGGGGACCAAGTTGCTCCACCATCAACACTTAATTCTGTAAAGATATCAAAGAAACTATCTACATTCCAGTCACTTCCGGCACCGGGAGTGGCACGTAATCTTCCTCGTGAAGCAAGTGTCGGGCTTTCCCGTATCAATTCATCCGGAATTGTTCCTCCGTAAATATTTAATGCGAGCATTTCTGTATCGAAGACCTGAGCGCTTCCTTCATCTCTTGAGTGAGTAACATGAACTGTAAGAGAAACTTCAGTAAAGACATCAAAGAAGGAATTACCACCGTCATCTGATTGCTTAAATGAAGCACTACCGGTACCTGTAACGGTTGACGAATTTCCTAAGGCAGGAAGCGTATCACAGGAACTGAAATTTTTCAATATGACATCTTTTATTGTTTTTGTGCCATACGAACTGAACATTCCGGGTTTCGATTGATATTCACCACCGGACGGAGTTACACACAGTGTTCCGAAAGAATTGTTCGGAGTTGTTCTTTCCATCAATTGTAGGTTGTTCGATTTGTCAGCAGGTATCCAGGTTGAGCCTCCATCAAGACTTAGTTCTGTAAAGACATCGAAAAAACTGCTAATCATGAATCCGCTTGATGAAGCCGGTCGAATTGTCGTTTTTCCTGTTGATGCTCTCGTCGGACTTTCTCTCAACATAATTCCCGATGGCAACGTACCACCAGTAAGAGAAAGCGAAAGCATTTCAGTATCAAAGACCTGCGTATCACCATTATCGGAAGTATGGTTGATGTTGACCATTGCGGAAAACTCCGTGAAGACATCAAAGAAGGAACTGCCGCCATCAGTCGAAAGTTGCAAACTGCCCGTTCCGTGAAAATCCCAGTTGATGTTATTTCCTAATGAAGGCGGGCTGGTACTGGTTCTAAAATTACTCACTAACCAGTTCTTTGCTTTCACAGCCGAACCGGGATACATGATTTGCGTATCCGGCTGAGTTGAGTACTGACCTAACGGCGGTAAGTGGTTGGTTGAAAATTGAAATTCCGGCGCTGACGGAGAAGAAGGCATTCCTTGTTGCCATCGAATCGTTGCTGTTGTCGAACCGGAATGACCTGCAAGTGCCCCACCCGACGCTCCAACAAAATCTATTCGATACGTAATATCAAAGAAACTGCTGATTGCCCAACCTCCACCGTCTGAAGTCATATCGAAATGACCGGGACTTGGCAATCCGAATCCGGTTCCGGCAGTAATGCGTAGCAAATCAAAATCCGGGTCACCAATAATCTGACCTTGAAGCAAGTTCATCGTTGCGTCAAAACTTTGCGGCGAAGTTCCGGGAGTTCGCGGACCTACGTGCGTCTCGCTCGTTAGGTTGATGTTTATATTCCGATTGAACCCTGTCAGACCTCCTTTTCCTGCCATAACAAAATTTAACACACCGGAAAAATTTTGTACTTCCCCGCCAAGCGAACCGCCCGGCGTTCGAGTTATACCAGTAAAATTTTGGAATGTAGGCGCACACTCGATAGTTGTCCCCGCAGGTAACCCATCAATGATACGCATGACATCCATTGGCGCAATATAAGGACAATCGGCAGGCAAATTTGCAGAGCCGCTGCCGTTATCGGGAGCGTTACACGATTGCGCCATCAACGGCTGAACCGTCGCTCCGAACAGTAAAAGGCACAGAACAAAAAATACTGCTTTCTCCACACAGAGGTTAGCAAGAACAGTTCCGCACATATAATTTGTAATGTTTTTCATAACATCACCTTACTTGTTTGTTGTAGATTAGTGAATTAAATGATTAAATAACTTCGATTTCTGATTTTGGATAAATTGCAAATGCAGAAAAATTTGCAGGTAAATGTAGAGAATCAAGGAAGGAATAACAATAGAACAAATGTTCTATTTTTTAGACAATTTGATTAGGCACACATTGGACTTTGCCTCCCAAAGAAGCCAAATTCTTGATGAATGAGTAGAGCCCTATGCCTAATCGGACTCAAACTCTTCGTGGTTGTCCCAAATGGCTGACAACCTCCCTGTCTTTCAACCCTCTATATTTGAATCAACACCGGCGGAAAAATAATCTGCCGTACCAATTCATTTACGTTTTGGAGAGCAACGTTTGCTCAAAAAGAGAATCAAAATCTATTTTGATTTCTTTTCAACTGCTTGTTCAGCCGCAGTCCAAGGCGGAACGATGTTATTCATACGTGCATAGGCAATCGCCTGCCCCATGTGTTCGTGCATGTGCAATGCCGCCGTGAAGAACACTCCTCTCACTGTCGTTTCATTACCAAACATAACGGTTGGTTTGTCAAGGTCCGAGTCAGGGGTTTTCACGATTGCATCTTTCACATGTGCGAATGATTGTTTGAGCAACTCAATTACTTTTGCTTTATCCGTAACTGTTTTTTCCATATCGCGAGATAATCCTTCGGGAGATTTAATTCCGATGAATGTCGGAAACAGATAGTTCGCACCACCGAGATGCATAAACACCTCGCTCACCGAGCGAACTCCTTCCATCGGTCGCCAGATATATTTTTCCTGCGGCATCGCTTCCGCAAGCCCGATGACTTTCTCTTCCACTTCTTTCAACTGAACAAGAAATTCTCCGCGGAAACCGGTCGGCATTTCAGGTTTCTCTTGTGCCTGAAGAAATGTGAGAGATACAACGAGAAGAAGTAAACTGTAAAATGTTTTCATAAAATATCCTTTCTGTAAAATTGTACGTCGTTCTTTGTACTTGGTTGATACCACTTGTCATGAGTAATAGTCATTTGTAAAAATCAATCTATCATTCTCAACTACTCATCTACTCAATTACTCAACTACTTTTGACATGTAACAGAAGCAGTCTATAACATGGTCATTCACCAAGCCGCACGCCTGCATGAACGCATAGCAAATTGTTGAGCCGACAAATTTGAAGCCGCGCTTTTTCAAATCTTTGCTCATCGCATCCGACTCAGGAGTTTTCGGAGGAATTTCTTTGAGCGATTTCCATTTATTCTTTCTCGGCTTCCCTCCAACAAATTTCCAGATGTATAAATCAAATGAACCGAATTCTTTCTGAACTTGCAAAAAAGCTTTTGCATTTTCAATCGTTGCCGCAATCTTCAATCGGTTACGGACAATTCCTTCGTTTGCAAGGAGTTGTTGTGCTTTCTTCGCATCATACGTAGCAATTTTCTTCGCATCGAAATTATCAAACGCTTTGCGGTAGTTCTCCCGCTTTCGTAAAATCGTTATCCAACTCAATCCTGCCTGCGCGCCTTCGAGAATTAACATCTCAAAAAGTTTTCTGTCATCATGAACAGGAACTCCCCATTCTTCGTCGTGATATTGTATGTAGAGCGGGTCTGTACCTGACCACGCGCAGCGTTGTTTTTCTGTTTTCATTTTCATAGTTGAAGGCGGTCAAAGATAGGCTTAGCATAAATTATGATAATCCTTGCAAAGGTTCTTCTGTAAAAATTCATCTGCAAATTTCAAGTTGATTGTAATTTACTTGAGAACCTTTGCTATGGTTAAATTCATTGTTTTCGTTTTGCAGTGTATTTTTTCGGTAGCTCTTTTACCGTTTCTACAAGGAGAGGTTTCTTTTTTACTTCTATGTCATCGTACAAATACGTATGGATTATTTTTGCAGAAGTTTCCTCATTTGTTTTTTTGAAACCCATACGCGAAAGTTTGGCAGTAATTTTTTTTATGCTTGGTGTTTCTGTTTTAGCCATTGTTCAAATCTCCATTTGTAAAATTCCATTTGTTCATTCATTTCATCTAAAGCAAAATCAAGCGCTTGATTATTGTTCATGTATTTGTACCAAATCTTTCTCGAAACTTTCCCATCAGGTGTAAGGATATCCTTGTGCGGTATCCCATGACCACTGTCATATCGTACTACTTCATACCATTGGTTCCCAAATTTCGAGAGCAGTTTCACGGTAAATCGAACTACCTTTCGTTTGTCGTTTTCGAAGAATACATACACGATCGAATCATCGGAAATATATTTTTCATAATTGTGTTTCGGCATTCGACATTCTTCATGTGAGATTAATTTGTTCCTACAATGTTACAAATTCAGTTTGTCAAAAGCAACCACACCTGCTGAACTCATCTTACCGACTAAGATGTGAAAGGATAACACCACACACCTCGGTCGGCTCAATTTGCGACGAACGTAAAAGCGTTGATTGCTTTGTAATAATCAATGCTCGCTCGTCGTCGGATTCCGTTAATCGCCCGTGCGAACCTCTCACAAGCGTTGCATCAAGCGAAATAACATCCATCAAATATCGGAAGCCGAGTTTCTTCTTTAATAATTTCATTGCAATCTTTGGAGCGAGAAATTTTATGTTTGGGTCGGTGAATAATTCGGCAGGGTCGTAGCCGGGTTTGCGGTGGATATCAACTGTTCGGGCAAAGTCGGGCGCTTTCCTGTTATTGAGCCAATAATAATATGTGAACCACGAATCTTTGTCAGCGACAACAACAAAATCTCCAGCTCGCTCATGGACGATGTTATGTTTCCGTTTTCCTTCTTCGTCCAACACCAACTCAACACCCTCTTTCGTTTCCAATAAAGTGCGGACTTTGTTCATCACACTTTTATCATTCACATAGACGTGCGCAACCTGATGGTCTGCAACTGAAAACGCTTGGCTCGCTCCCGCATCAAGAAGTTCAAGCCCAAGTTCTTCTCGAATGGCAAGCAAACCATTCTCGCGTAACAGGCGGTTCAAATGAACGGGACGATGAACATTTGTAATTCCATACTCAGAGAGAACGATAACATTCGCTCCTTTTGCTTCATAATACTTGATGCTCTCTTCACACACCCGGTCAATTTCGTTGAGGTCTTTTGCAATTTTTGATTCGTCTGTTCCGTAGCGTTGTACGTTGTAATCAAGATGCGGAAGATATATCAAGAGCAATGTCGGATTGTACATTTCCTCTACAAGTTTTGAGGCATCGGCAATCCACTGAGTGGAGCGAATGGTTGTGCGCGGTCCCCAAAAGTCAAACAATGGAAACGTTCCGAGTTGTTGCTGAAGTTTGTCCCGCAAATCCGAAGGTTGAGAATACACGTCGGGAAGTTTCCGACCGTCGGCGGGATACATTGGTCGCGGAGTGACAGAATAATCCGCGCTCGAATACATGTTGTACCACCAAAACATATTGGCGCACGTGAACTTCGGGTCGAGTTCCTTTGCCATCTCCCAAATCTTATTCGACTGAACAAGTTTGTTCGATTGCCTCCAGAATTTCACTTCACATTCATCTTTGAAGTACCAACCATTCCCGACAACTCCATGCTCTGTTGGAAATTTCCCGGTAAGATACGTTGCCTGTGCCGAACAGGTCACCGCCGGAAGCACCGGCTTGATTGTTGCAACCTTCGCTTCACCTGACCACTTTGAAAGAAACGGAGTATGTTTCCCGATGAGCGATTTCGTCAATCCAACTACATTGATGACAACTGTTTTCTTCATCTCTCATTCCTTCTTCTCGAATTGTTCTTTCACCCATTGCAATTCACGCACAATCGAGTCGCGAAGATTTATCCGCTGTGATTTCGGAAGAACATCCCATGTGTACGTTTCTACTTCGAAATGATTTGTGTGGTGCGTGTTCTTTAACTCGTTCAACACTTGTACGATTTCATTCTGCGTGGAAGTTAATCCGCCATATTCAGTCATGAAGATTGGAACATGGAAATGCGTTCTCAATTCACCAGATTCGACTCTGAGAAGTCGTTCAATTCCTGCCGAAAGGTCGGCGTGACGTTCGAGCGTTCCGCTTCTATCCTGTATTGTTGTCTGATGGAGATACATGGACTCGGCAAACGGTTGCAACAGTTTAAAGATTAATTCTTCACCGGGAACAATTTTTGCACTGAGCGCGGAAGTGATTTGAATTTTACCGATTGAAATTCCCGCTTCGCTGAGTTGCTTGAAAACCTCCGAAGGCGTTTCAAACTCAACCGCCTGATGGCAAATATCGTAGCACATCCGCACATGTCGTCTGATAAGTTCCTCAATAGTTGATTCGGAGTTGTTGAGTTTGTTTTTGAAAAATTCATGGCCAGCGGGCAACAATCGTTCCTGAAAGAAACTGATAAACTCCGCCGTCGTTTCAATCAAACAATCCGGCTCCGGCTCAATATCGAGATGAAGAATTTTTCCTGTCTGAAGATGAATCTCGTGAAGATGTTTAACGACTGAGAGAATATTCTTCGTTGATGCGTTAAAGGTTTGTTGTATGACGCTTTCATTTTCGTTGAACCATCGTTTGTAAGAAATCGGGACAGTGGAAATTCCGCCATCTATCTCTTTCGGAAGAAGACGTGCGAGTATTGTAAACAACCGTTTCGTGTAATAGACACGTTTATGATTCGTCCAGTCAGGAAGGTAGACTTTTTCTTTTACCGTGCCGCCGTGAAAATCGCCGTAGGGAAAACCGTTGATGGTAAAAACATAAAGATTGTTTTCATACAGCCATTCGGAAAATTGATTGAGTAAATCTCCCTGAAGAAGTTGTACGCTTGCAATATTAGAGAGGCGAAGTCCTACGCCAAAAGGCTGTTCCGGCGCGACGGAAGATTTGATGAACGGAAGATAATCCTTCAAACTTTGAAATACTTCGCTCCATGTTTCTCCGGTGTGAGTGTTGGTGCAGTAGGTAAGATGATAATCGTTTTGAATGAGCATAAAATTGATGAAAAACTATATTGTGTCCTTCGCGACTAATGTGCGAAGTTTGAATGCGACCCGTTGGGCGGTGAAAAAAAATCTCTTACTCACTTCGAGCGCGCTTCAAGTAAGCGAACCGCTTCTCTGATTTTCGATAAATTCATTTCATGCACTTCCACGCCCCTTCCGATTTGTTCCAACAACATAATCGTCAATACGCCGCCGAGATGTTCCCGGAACTCGTTCAGTCCGTTCATCATGTTCAACGGATGTTGCTCATCTTCAAGATGGAATGACATTTCGGGAATGTATAATTCAAATTTCAATGTCTTAAGCAACGAGAGAATTTTTTCCAACTCTCTCTCCGGTAACATGCCTGACAAATATGAATACGTCGAGTCGAGCGCGATGCCAAGCGCGACTGCCTCTCCGTGTCGAATCGAATACAACGTGAGTTGCTCAAGTTTGTGCGCCGACCAATGACCGAAATCTAACGGGCGCGAAGTTCCCAACTCGAACGGGTCGCCGCTTCTGATATGATTCAAATGCAACTCGGCACAATGATAAATCACCTGTTCCATCGTTGCCATATCGCGGGAAAGCAATTGAGTTGTGTGTTCTTCTATGTATTTGAAGAACGATGCATCTTTAATCAACGCGACTTTAATTGCTTCGGCAATTCCTGAACGCCAATCTCTGTCATGCAATGAAGTAAGAAACTGACTATCGTTGATGACAGCATACGGCGGAACAAACGTACCGAGAAAATTTTTCTTCCCGAATGCATTGATACCGTTCTTCACTCCAACGCCGGAATCATTTTGCGAAAGAACGGTTGTCGGAATTCTGATGTGTCGGATTCCCCTGTGTGCAATCGCCGCCGCAAACCCAACAAGGTCAAGCATCGCTCCGCCGCCGATTGCTATGACATACGAATGTCTGTCAATGCCAAAATCATTAATCGCCTTAATGATTTGACGGGCTAATCCGTTATCGTTCTTGGAAAACTCACCGCCGGGAATTATAAGCGGTTCACCGCATAATTCAATGCTTCCGTTAAAGGTTGAAAAATAGTTTTTGATTTCCTGATGGAGTGTAGGAAAACATTTCTGCACGCCGTCATCAATCACAACAAACACTTTTCTTTTAGCATATCCGTTCAGATTTGCCGAGAAGATGTTCCTGATGAGAGGATTTTCCTGCTGAAAAATTCCCTGAGTAAAATGTACAGGATACTGAAAGGCGACGGAAAATGACTGTTGAAGTGTTTTCATTCAATCCATCCGTTCGCGTTGATGTTTGAAACCGATGAATCGGTTTCTCTTCCGTCTATGGCAAAAGTGAGCCGTCTAAAAAGGGGAAACAATAGTAGGGCAGACATTCTTGTCTGCCGAAAACCTGTCATATTCACAAACGTGACAGTGACAGGCAAGAATGCCTGTCCTATCAACTTTTGAGACATCCTCCTAAAAAACACTCTCGTTTGAAATCGTTTCAACGATTTCATAAATACTCTCGAATCAGAGATGATTGATTTCCACATTTTCATGGCTCAAATATAGAAGAATTTTTCCAGATTCCGAACGATGGAAATCAGCACACAATCAGGTTACAGCAAATCTTTTGGAAAGAAAAATTGAAACGGGAAGTAATAAAACTATCATCAGCGCATAACCCCATCCTCCGAAACTTACGGCGATGGAAGCATCTAACAATATCAACCCAATCACTCCGGCTCGCACGGCGTTTCTTATTTGATTCGCTGATGGCTCTTTAATTGCTTTCACAAGCGGAATGTTTGTAAACAGGAAAAAGAAAAACAAAAATGGGAGTGTTCCCAGAATAGTATGTAATGAAATCACTGAAAAAATAAGTACAGAAATTGTGATAAGGATATTTATCACAAACCCGAAAACAAGAGTTGACCTACCACCTCCTTGAACTTCGCTACGACTGAACATCGTGACGGAAGAAATATATAAAAGCGGAATCAATGCAACATACCAATGCGTACTCAATGCGGATGGAACAGCGCTCATTCCCAATAACAAATTCATCGCACGACACAGCCCCATGTTGATTGGTCCGAAAAACAAGTGCTTCCCAATGGCATCATAGAAAAGAGACAAACCAATGATGATGAATGAAATAACTACACTCGTCGTCGAAATCTGACTTGCTGAAATTATCGCTCCAAGGAAAAGTATCACTCCAAAAATTATTGCAGATATTTTTGAAACCTTCCCGCTCGGAATTAGCCGTTCGGGTCTCTCGCGTGCATCAAGTTCTGCATCGAAGACATCATTGAAAACAATTCCCCCTCCATACAATCCAATTGTAGAAAGAATCAGAAAGATGAAAGATTGATATTCTGCAATCGAAAAATCAAGCGAAGTAGAGGAATAAGAAACTAATCCGGATACCGCATACCCAAGCATGATGTCCGCGATTGCGGTGAGAATATTCGCCGGGCGCGCGAGGCGGAGGAACGAAATGAGTTTCACATTATTTTATTTCACTCTTGATGTCGCCTCGACTTGCGTTGGCTGACCGCCGCGCAGAACCGTATTGCCACCAAACTTTTCAAGCCGATTTATTTCCTGAGGATTGAGCCAGTCCTCTTCGCGCATCTGTCCGCTCTGACTAAACGCGGCAAGCGCGTTGTTGTAACAAACATCAATCACATGTTCGCGGGGAATTCCACGTTCGAGCATCATCGCTGCTGTTTTCGGCATGGCAAGCGGGTCGCTGATTCCCCAATCTGCGGCGCTGTTAATCATGATGTGGCGACTTCCGTACTGATGGACAATCTCAACCATTCGCTCTGGTCCCATCTTCGTGAATGGATACAACGTGAACGCCGCCCAGAATCCGCGGTCAAGAACTTCCTTCACCGTCTCTTCATTGTTGTGGTCAACGATAACGAGCGATGGGTCAACTTTATGTTCGTTGCATACGTCCATGCTTCGGGATGTGCCTGCTTTTTTATCACGGTGCGGCGTGTGAATTTGAATCGGAAGATTCACTTCTTTCGCGAGTTCAATCTGTGCGCGGAAATATTTATCCTCAGCCGCCGTTTGGTCATCGTAACCAATCTCGCCCACACCGACAACGCCATCTTTGCAAACAAAGAGGGGAAGAATTTCCATGACTTCCTCCGAAAGCGCTTCATTGTTCGCCTCTTTCGAGTTGAGTCCAATCGTACAATAATGTTTGATGCCGAACTGACTTGCTCGGAACCGTTCCCATCCAATCAGACTGCTGAAATAATCGCGGAAGGAACCGACCGACGTACGAAGTTGTCCCTGCCAGAACGCCGGCTCGATGACTGCAACAATTCCTGCTTTATGCATTGCTTCGTAATCGTCCGTCGTTCGTGAACTCATGTGAACATGCGGGTCAATAAATTTCAAAGGTTGAGTGTTCATAATTTTATCTTACGCTTTCAAAGTAATATCCGGGTTTGTAAATCCGAAAATCTAAAATCAAAATCCTAAACAAGCACGAAATAAGAATTATCCAACAAATGGTATTGATAAAGGGTAGTTCTAAAAACTCTATTTTCTTTGCGCCACTTTGCGTATTCTTTGTGTGCTTAGCGGTTAAACATTTGTAATTGAAGTTTTAGAACTACCCTAAATTAGAATTTAAAATTTGTTTAGATATTAGGTTTTCGTGTTTAGGATTTTTCTTGTACAAGATTCATACTCATCAAATTATTTAGAGTACCATTCATCGGCAAGTGTCTGCCAACTCCTTGTGTCTTCAATTCGAGTGGAAGAAATTCCCGCTTCCCTCAGTACCAATGCGGCGGCTTTCTGTTGAAGGTGATTGCTATCGTTCTCCACTTTCTTCAAATCGTTTTGAAGTGATTCATTGGTTTGCAGAAACGGCGCAACGAGTCGCCATGCTTCGGGAGTTACGGTCCTGCCTGCCGCCCATCGCTCGTGTGCAAAATCAGAAACCATTCGGGCAAGTTCAGGATTTCTCCGTTCGTCAAGCCCGATGATTTTGTACAACGGGCGACCGACAAAAATCGCTTTCAACACCATTTGATTCCATGCTTGCTCACTTAAATATTCTGAAGGATACGGATTGTTCAGAACTACTGCATCGAACACGCTTGTCATGTTGGTGCGAACACCTTCCGATGCACGTGCAGCAAATTCAGTCGGGTTCGGAAGAAGGGGCAGACTTGAATACAGCGCGACAAGTTCTCCGACATCTGCCGAAAGGAACAACGTGTCGAGTGTTTTTTTGAACGCTCCAAAATCTCCATTGAAGAATGAAAGAAGAATCAGAACACGAGTTGCTTGCTCGGCAGACCATAATTCCGGTCGCCAATTCTTCCTGATGTTCTTCGCTTCCGTAAGTTCCGCTTCACTGAGCGTGAGTTGAGACTTTCCCGTATGTCTCGGCGCCATGCTAAATGCAAGATACTTGCGTCGTTCTGTTTGGGTTTCGTCCGTTACAGATTGAAGCCACGTATTTGCATCGGTGGTTACATTTTTTGAAATCAACCGGAAAAGAAATTCTTTGGTTGCAGAAAGGTTGGCTTGGAAGTGTACGGTGTTCATTGCGGGAAGAAAATACGATTTTTGCAGATGGAAATCAATAAAAACATACTGTTCTTAGCCAACGAACACGGCAAAACATTATGACTTCGATACGGTTCTTCTCGCAATCGGTTTTCTCTTTTGGACAAAGGAAGTAAATCAAAAACAATCGGGTGTTCAAAAAGAAAAAAACGCTATCGCTTATACATTGTTGTACCTGATAAGTATATCTTTCCATCTTGACTTACTTTCACCCAATAACCCTTTGCAGGTTCAAGCACAGTTGGAGAAACATAACCGAAATGATATCCAAAGAACTGAGAAGAAATAATTCCATCGGGAATTGATATAACCGAATCTATGGAAACAGGTTCAGAAATGGTTCCGATAAGATTCCATCCTGCTTTCACGTCTATGGTATCAGCGTCTATCTGAAATCCACTCACTGAAATATTTTGCGTCGTATCGAATTTCAGCCAGTAACCTTTCCCACGTTCAATTCTTTGACTTGTACCATATCCATTTGAATGGTCAAAGAAAAATGGTTGAGACAGAGCCTGAGGGAAAATATGATGCACTGAATCATTTCCCGCTAAAACCGGAAGCGAGAGTAAATTCCATCCTTCGAAAACAGAGATAGAAACATCAATTGGCGCATACGAGACACCTGTTCCATTCACAAAAATACTTTCCGGCTGGCTTGATGCTGTGTGTGTAAGCAAAATGTAACCGGAGAAATCCCCCGTGTTTGTAGGTGTGAACGTGACATTGAATGATTTCGAAGAACGAGCAGGGATTGTTGTCGTTTCGGGAAAAACAGTAAACACCGGATTCGTAGAAACAATGGATTGCACCGTTATACTTGTACCAAGTTGATTGTAAAAACAAAAAGAGCCAATACGACTTGAATCTACTTGAGCATAACCAAAATTTAATGAAGTTGGCGAAACGTAATGTGAGGCGTAAACAATATCGCTTGGTGTAATCGGTGTAATGTAACATTTTGAATATGCTGGATAAGGTGACGAGAAGACTGAGTACACCAAGCCACGCAACGTATCAATAGAAGAATAGAGTTCAGGGAGAGGGATTTCTTGGTCTATTGTCAAACGAGTAATGGTAACTTCATTTCCTATATCATCTACAACAGTAAATGCTGTTCCACCGCCAACGTTAATATAACCGATAACCACAACATCTGTTATATAAGTATATATGCCTTCTCTCGGTTCGGCAGTTTGATATTTCTTAACATCTGTTAGATTTGATTTGATCGGTATAGGAACATTTTTTGTCCCTAATATTTTTATAGAATTCCCCGGCAAGGGGGTCAAGTGTGTATTTGTTACAAGAGGTTCTCCAGAAAACTCATTTACCACACAAAGCATTTCAAAAACTTTTCCCCTTTTAATTTCCATAATTCCATCCGATATAAGCTGATTGGTGTCAGAACTATTTGCGATTACTAACACACCCTTCCAAAGACCATACGCTCCTGTATCAGATACGAGCAAACTAAATCCTCCACCAAATTTTAAAGTTCTTGGTGGCGCTATACACAATGCTGTGATCGTCACTGTATCTCCTACGTACTGAGAATATTGAGAAGAAGGGGGACATACTCCTTCATCAAGACACACAAGCAAACTATCGGGAACAAATTGTATGTCATGAATCGAAACTCTTGGGTACGGATTTCCTGAAGTAAAATTACGAACAGAAGTCCACGCACTCCAGCCAACCGAATTCTTTGCACGCACTCGCCAGTAATATGTTGTATTGATTGAAAGCGAACTGACTTGTTTGAATGTTGAATTGACAAGCGAATCATTGACTATTGTCGTCGCGAAAGCAGAATCTTTTGATACTGCAATATGGTATGCAGTCGCGCCTGATGAAGACTGCCATTGACAGGTAACATCTCTCAATATGTTTGTTGTATCGTTTGGCGGGAACAAAAGAACAGGAGTGTCGGGCGGCTGAGGTTGAGCCATCGTTGTGAAATTCCAAGTCGCTGACCAATCTCCCCAACCACCTGCGTTCTTTGCTCGCGCACGCCAATAATATTTTGTACTATAAGAAAGTGAACTTACACTCTTGCCTGTCGAACTGACGTTCGAGTCATTGACGATTGTTGCTGTAAATGTTGAATCAATCGAAAGAGCAACATGATACAGAGTCGCCCCGGAAGAAGCGCTCCACTGCAAACTTACAGTAGTTGTTTGATTTGTCGCCCCGTTCGATGGCGAAGATAGATTCGGTGCTGCAGGAGGTGAAACACCAGAGAACGTGTAATCAAATTCATACAACTCAGTTGGTTCGATGTTTCCGTTTCCATTTCCTGCCGGAACTTGCGCTGTTAAACTTCCGCCATCCGGTGTTTGATATTTTCCTACTGCGATGTAGAGTTTTGCGGGAATCTTACCGAATTCCTGCAAAATATTTATTGTCCCTTCGAGGTATGTTCCTGCCGAGTTTGTTACGGTTGTTGAGGTGCCTTTATCAAACCAGCCGTTCCAATTGTTGGAACTTTCGTTGCCGAGAAAAACATCCCACGCGGCAACACTTCCTGCTTTCGCCCATTGAGCAGTCGTCACTGCTCGCTGAGAATCAGACACAAAAATAAACATATCGCCCCCTTGCTGTTGAGCGGATTGTGTTGCAACATATAACTCTGTATTATTCCAACCGAGATATAAATTGAGTCCTCCGTTAGAAGCAACCGATTGAGCAGACACATCAAGTTGTCCATCCATCGTGAAGGTTTGTGTCGGTTGAGATGTGTCGGGCAACTCAATGTGATAATCCTGTCCACTGTTGTTGTCCCATGTATTGTCATTGTAATGAATGACAAACGCAATCTTGCTTACCGCTTGAGCAACATTGTTGAACGGTCCTAACTTGATTGTGAGTTTGCTTGCTGTGTCAGGTCCGGTCATTGGCGATTCGACAGCCGGTCCTGTTCCATTAAAGAGCGTTGAACCGGCAGGACGATACACACTGTTCGGTGTCTGCCAACTGCTTCCGACATTGTTCACTCCCCAATGTAATTTCGCTCCCTGTGTTGCACCTGAAACTGTAATAGTAATCGTATCATTATTCGTTGGATTCACCGGCGACCAACTCACTCCGCTTTCTCCTCCGCCTCCACCTGAGTTTTGTCCAATCCATACATGCGAAATAACCGACTTGCTCACGTTATCAAAACTATCAACCGCTTCGACGTAATAATCAAGCAAAACATTGTTGAGCCCGGTAATCTGTGCTGAAAATTCTTTTGCTTTGTACAACGGCGATGGATTCGTTGTTGACGATTTCGTTACGCCGCTCATGTTCAATTCAACCCAAGCATTTACTTCGCTTCCACCGGAGTATGTTTCGTTCTGCGATGATGAAGTTGAATTTACTCCATCAACATCCGTTCGATATTTCAACTTCACCGATTTCAATCCATGAACATCAAACACATACGTCCAGACAGTCATATCACTTGGCTGATTGATTCCCCATTCTGTCGCGCCGGGATTGTATGGCTCACGTTGCGGTTGAAAAATTGTCGGTCCGGTCAAATCGCTTCCAGAGTTGACAACTGATTGCGCGTACTGTACCGCCTGATTTACAGCACGAGTCGGATGTGAATCCCAGATTCCGTTTTGCGAACCATCCCAATACCAATAGTCGCTCGCTTCTCCATTGAGCATGTACTTCCACGCATTCGTTGTGTTTGAACTCCCTGAGTTAATTTGTTCGGCTGTCATTAC